>JBQCFO010000426.1:0-5186 GCA_051959055.1 Ginsengibacter sp.
AATCCATCGAGCGTCTTTTGCATGTCATTCAGTGAAACATTAATAGTGTAATTTACCTGTTGTTGAAAATAGTTTGACTGGCAGAAAGTAAGCGATATTTGGAAATAAAGGAAGCAAATTAGAAAGAGATTTTTCAAAACTATTATTTCACCAAATATAAAAAATAATAGAAACTGGCAAATAATGATGAAATTCATCAACCATTTAAAGATTTTTTTTAAACTGGTATTACCTTTTTCCCGGGAATTTAAAACGGAAAATAATTTTTTTAAAAAATAATGTTATTTCAAATAAAAGATTACCTTTATTGTTTGTTAATGGTTTAGTGTGTTTTTCTTTTGGCTGATGTTTCTCTTTATTAGGTTTCTTCAGTTCATTGTAGCTACTGATTCATTAATAGTTTCTCTAATTTATTTAAACAAAAGTTTTTACAATGAACATCTATGTAGGTAATCTCAGTTGGTCAATGACCGATGACGATTTAAGCAACTTATTCAGCCAGTATGGTGCTGTTACAAGTGCAAAAATTCTTAAAGAAAAAAACACGGGCCGCAGTAAAGGTTTCGGTTTTGTTGAAATGCAGGACGATGATGCAGCTAAAACTGCCATCGCAACATTAAATGAAAGTGAAGTACAAGGCCGTAAATTGATTGTAAACGAATCACAACCTCGTCCTGAAGGCAGCGGCTACAAGAAAAGTGGCGGCGGTGGCTACGGTGGCGGCAGAAGCGGAGGCGGTGGCTACGGTGGCGGCAGAAGCGGAGGCGGCGGCTATGGCGGTGGCAGAAGCGGAGGCGGTTACGGCGGCGGCAGAAACAGCGGCGGTGGTGGTTACAGCAAAGATTATTAATTTTCTTTAATACCGTTTTTTAAAATCCTTTCCATATAGTTGGAAAGGATTTTTTGTTTAACCGCGGGTTATTGCACAAATTATCCAGATTCGTAGGAATGAACCGTAATTTATTTATGATGGTTTTTTAGTAAAAAGTCGCCCGACCTGCCAATTCGGCGAAGAAATATAGAATTTCTGTTTCTTAATTACTAAATATTCCCGAATAGACGCCAGATTTCCTTTAATTCGTTCACTTTGGTTTTATTCTATCTAACTTCTAAAGGCCTTTTCATTTCTTATTTGTATCAGAAAACGTTTTTTAATTTTCGCGTCAAAAAATAAGATGAGTTATTTTTGCATTTAAATCTTTTCTATTGATTGAACAAAAAATAAATTATAATAATCCAATTACAGCCGTTCTTGTTTCTGTAATTCAGAATGGGCAAACGGAACACCAGGTAAAAGAGTATTTGGAAGAATTGAAATTCCTGGCTGAAACTGCAGGCGCTGAGACTGTAAAGACTTACATACAAAAACTGGATCATCCTGACAGCCGCACTTTTGTAGGAAAAGGAAAATTAGAGGAAATAAAAAATTTTACCCATAGAAAACATGTCGATCTTATCATTTTTGACGACGAACTTACCGGTTCTCAAATTACCAATATTGAGAAAGAATTAAAGGTTACAACAATCGACAGAAGCGATTTGATTCTCGATATTTTTGCTTCACGTGCAAAAACGGCACAGGCTAAAGTGCAGGTAGAACTGGCGCAATACCAATACATTCTGCCACGCTTAAAAGGAATGTGGAAACACCTGGAAAGGCAAGGTGGTGGCATCGGCAGCCGCGGACCGGGCGAAACAGAAATAGAGACTGACCGCAGGATTGTAAAAGATAAAATCAGCTTGTTGCGTAAACGGTTGACAGAAATAGATAAACAATCTTTTACGCAAAGGAAAGAGCGTGGAGAATTTATCAGGGTAGCTTTAGTAGGTTATACCAATGTGGGAAAATCGACGATTATGAATTTGTTGAGCAAGAGTGATGTTTTTGCAGAAAATAAATTATTTGCGACGCTGGATACCACTACTCGAAAAGTTGTTTTGGGACATACTCCATTTCTTCTGAGCGATACAGTTGGATTTATCAGAAAACTTCCACATCACCTGATTGAAAGTTTTAAAAGCACTTTGGACGAAGTCCGTGAAGCAGATATATTATTGCATGTGGTAGATATTTCGCATCCAAAATATGAAGAGCAACTCGCTGTAGTGAATAAAACTTTGCAGGAATTGAAAAGCTTTGAAAAGCCTATGATTACTGTATTTAATAAAATGGATCAATATGAAAAAAACACCTTTGATGAATGGCTGGAACCTTCCGTAAAGGAACAATTACTGGAAGAATTGAAAGAGCGCTGGCAGGCTTATACGAATGGAAATTGTGTATTTATTTCCGCTACAGAAAAAAGAAATATTGATGAATTGCGGCAGGTAGTTTTGAACCAGGTAAGAAAACTCTATCAAAAGAAATATCCTTATAAAGCAGAATTTTTTTATTAATGGAAAAAGAGGAAAGGTGGATTAAGATTGCAAAAAATATTGAAGAATTGACTTTTCAGAACAATATGGCTTGTGTACAAACAGAAGAAAGATCTGTTTGCGTTATTAAAACAGAAAATGGGCTGAAAGCCTGTTCTCCCAAATGCCCGCATGCAGGTGGAGATTTATCAACAGGGTTCGTAGACGCCAAAGAAAATATCATTTGCCCGGTACATAATTATCGTTTCAACCTGAATCATGGAAGAGATGCGAATGGTGAAGGATATTTTCTCAAAATATTTAAAGTAAAAGAAAATGAAGAAGGTGTTTGGTTGAAGGTTGAAGATTAAATTTTCCCATATTTTTTATAATAGGCAATAAGCATTGCAACGACCGCATTGTAGGTATGCATGCCTTGTGGCTGTTTATTGAGCTTTAAATAATTCCCATACATCCACGTGATTGCCGGCTCTAAAAAGCTTCGATGCTCCTCGTTGAATTTCCGCAATTCACGGATATCATCTTTCACTTCGGGAATTAATTGTTGCAGCGCCAGGCGCGAAGAAAGAGAATCAAAATAGAAAACCTCCCGATTGGCATAGATAAAAAGATCGAAATAAGTGGAGTATTGAAAAAGTGTATCGTGTGAATTCACTGCTGCTAAATAACCGACAAAATTGGCTTCATTTTCTTTCGCATAACCTAGCTGATGCGCCATTTCATGGGTTGCTATGTATGGTTGCAAAAATTCAGGAACAGTTGTATTGATTTGTGCTTCGCCGGTAAAAGGATTGTAGTAACCCGTAAAACCAAGATAATCACCAGGTGTACCATAAAGGGACGGCTTTACAGAAAGATTTTTATATTGCAGGAAGGGATAAATCTTTTGAGCTTCATCATAACTTTTTTCTGCTCTTCTTACGAGATCTTTTTTTGTTGGGTATGATTCATCATTTCTCATTACCGCAATTTTTGAAGCATTTACCTTTTCCAGTAAAAGCTTTTGAAGGATTTTTAGATCCGAAGTATCATATTTTAAATGCTTCAAATCCAATTGATAAGCAATTCCTTTCCGGTCATAATTTATTCCCCAAAATATATTAAAAATAATATAAATAAAAGCGAGAAGTAAAAAGAAATTCAATAGCCTTTTTAGTGCAATTCTTCCGGAAATTCTCTTTTTAAAAAGCAGTCTTATATTTTTGATAATTTGCCAAAATAACCAGCAGCCGGCAAAGAAATATAAAATATCGCCCATGCTGAACGATATCCAACCAAAAAGGAAACGAAGGATTTGTGAAAGCTGAAAATAAATTCCGGAAGTATAAATTATTTCTACTCTGCTGCTATTTGCCGAAAAAACTTTAATTAAAACAATTAGAGAAAAGACTGTGATCCATACATATATTTTTTTTTGGAAATATTCTTTTATACCCATAAAGAATTATTGCTTTTTCCTGAATTTATAACACATCATCCTAAATATTTTCCATTTTTAAAATATCTTTACGAAGTTATTATTAAAATCCGGTTTGCATCCATATTATCAAACTGAAAAAAAGCTATTACTTTCCTAAAAAACCGATTTTTAATTGCAACAGCAAAAAAATTCACGCAATTCCCTTACCTTTGCAGCCCTTTTATTTTTAGTTATGGGAAACCACCGTGAATATGATATTGCTTTTGTAGGATTAAAACCAGGTATCCACGAATATAACTATCAGGTAGAAGATAAGTTCTTTGCTGATGATAAAGTGACTGATTTCAGTGATTGTCATGCATCTGTAAAGTTGACACTGGAAAAGAATACTTCATTTATGCTTTTGAAATTTGAAGTTGGCGGAAGTGTAAATGTGATTTGTGACCGTTGTGGAAATACGTTGCCGATGGATCTTTGGGATGAGTTTAAAGTGGTGATAAAACAAGTATCGAATCCCGACGAAATGAATGAGAGTGAAGAAGATCCGGATGTTTTTTATATCTCTCAAACAGAAAGTCATCTTCACCTGGCAGGCTGGATTTATGAATTTATTTTGTTGAGCATTCCAAATCAGCGCATGTGCAATGAAGAAGAAATGGGCGGCCCACAATGCAACAAAGAAATTTTGGCGATGCTGAAAAAAATGAAAGCAACGGCAACAGAAAATAATCATCCTTTTGAAAAAGGGCTGGAACAATTTAAAGGCCTGGAACAATTAAAAAAAAACAATAATTAATCATATTTAATCTACGGTTATGCCAAATCCAAAGCGCAGACACAGTCAGCAAAGAAGTGCAAAAAGAAGAACACATTACAAAGCAGATGCGCCCACATTAAGTGTGGATGCTACTACCGGTGAAACTCATGTTCGCCACCGTGCACACACAAGTGAAGGAAAATTATTTTACAAAGGAAAAGTAGTTGCTGAAAAAGCGCCTTCCAAAGCCTGATAATTTGTTTCCATTTTTATAGTAAATCCAAAGATAAAGTTTGAAGTACGTTTCAACTTTAACTTTGGATTTTTTTTTGCAGTGAATAGTAATAATTAAAATTTACCCGTTACTTTTATCGTGAATTTTTTATATAACATCTTGACACATGAATATAGCACTGGATATGATGGGAGGCGATTATGCTCCACTTGAAACGATCAAAGGGGTAAAACAATTTCTATCAGAAAATAACAAGGAACAGGTTCATCTTACTTTGATTGGAGATGAAAACAAACTGGTTCCCTTAATAAACGAATATGAAATTACTGATGAAAATATAAAGATGGTACATGCACCTGAAGTGATTGAAATGCAGGAGCATCCAACCAAAGCGCTTA
>JBQCFO010000427.1:0-10061 GCA_051959055.1 Ginsengibacter sp.
GGTCTGTGAAGTAGAAGACAATGGTATTGGCTTGCACCGGGCAATGAAAAGCAGATCCGCTTTCATACATACATACCGTTCCGTGGGTATTACCAATATTCGCGAGCGGCTCAAATTGCTCAATGAGAAATATCATATGCAATGTTCATTAAATATTCAGGATAAAACCGATTTACCTGTTAAATCCGAAAGCGGAACTATAGCAGTATTACAGTTATCAGTTTAAAAATAAAAGATGATAAGAACAATTTTGGTAGATGACGAGCCAAGGGGTTTGAATACGCTCAGGAAGTTATTACAGGCATATTGTCCTGAATTGAAGATTGCTGCCGAATGTGCGAATGCAGATGAAGCCAAAGAAAAAATTCAACTACTCGAACCGCACCTCGTATTTCTCGATATTTCACTGCCAGGCAAATCGAGCTTTGATTTATTAACTGAACTCCGGCAAATAAATTTCGAAATCATTTTTGTAACTGCTCATCATGAGTATGCCTTACAGGCATTTCGTTATAGCGCAGTTGATTACCTCGTAAAACCTATTGATGAAGACTTATTGAATGACGCTGTAAAAAGAGCGGCCAGGAGGATATCCTCGTCATCAGTTAGCCAAAACATCGGAACGTTACTCCACAACTTGCAACAGCCAGAGATAAAGCAGGAGATGAAGCTTTGCATTCCTTCACTTAAAGGTTTCCAGGTCGTGGATTTAAAAGACATTTTGTTTTGTGAGGCTTCGGGGAGCTACACAAATTTTTATTTTATAAGCAATAGTACGGTTTGTTCTGCCAGGCCTATTTATGAATATGAAGAAGTATTATCGGATGCCGGTTTTGTGCGAATCCACAAATCTTATCTGGTAAACCTGCTCCATATTAAAGAATATATACGTGGCGAAGGCGGCTCTGTTGTTCTTTCCAATAACAAGGAAGTGGAAGTGAGCCGGCGAAAAAAAGAAAGCTTTATAAACAGGATGAAAAAGTTTTATAAATTTTAGATTATTCTATTTGTAATACTTCCGTTGCAATAAAACCATACTTGCCCATACAGTCATCCCAACCAACTTGATTTTTATTTTTGTTAAATGATCCAATCTTTTTTTCATTTTTTCATTTGACAAAGGATTTCAAAACATTAAATTCATTTCATACGATTAACTTCGCGCACTATGAAAGGAAGGGAAAGATTTTTTACCATATTTACACTCGGATTACTTTCTGCGATGGGCGCTTTTTCTATTGATATGTATCTGCCCGGTTTTCCTGACATTGCCCGCGACCTTCATACAACCGTTGCACATATTACACTTTCAATCACCAGCTTTTTTATTGGTATTTCTATCGGGCAATTGATATATGGGCCACTGCTCGATAAATTTGGAAGAAAAAAACCTTTGTATATCGGTTTGATAGTTTATCTGCTGGCGTCAATTGCCTGTGCTTTTGCACCATCTGCTAATGCATTGATAGCAATCCGTTTTTTGCAGGCATTAGGTTCATGCGCCGGAATGGTTGCTTCACGCGCTCTGGTGCGTGATATTTTTCCTGTACAGGAAAATGCAAAAATATTTTCACTGCTGATGCTTGTGCTGGCTTTATCCCCAATTGTGGCGCCCACTTTGGGCGGATATGTTTCCTCTGCTTTTGGATGGCAATTTATTTTTTATATTCTTGCAGGAATAGCAGGGATAACGCTTTTATTGGTGTATTTAAAATTGCCCAAAGGGAGAATGCCGGATGCTTCTCTTTCTCTATTGCCAAAACCCATTATTTCCGGTTTTTTAGTAGTATCTAAAGTTCCACAATTTTTTACTTATGCATTTGCAGGCGCGATTGCTTCATCCGGTTTGTACGCTTACATTGCGGGTTCCCCTTTTGTGTTTATGGAATTGTACCACGTTTCTGGAAAGCAATACGGGTGGATATTTGCAATCATTGCAATGGGGCTTATTACAGCCAGCCAGGTAAATACTTTGTTGCTCAGAAAATATACGAGCGAACAAATTGTAAGAGCTACTTTATTTTGCCAATGCCTTGCGGGCATAGCTTTGGTTATTGGAACTTATTTTCATTTGCTGGGATTATATTCTACTATTTTTTTGATATGGGTTTTTCTGAGCACACAAGGATTTGCATTTCCAAATTCATCGGCCCTTTCTTTAGCTCCGTTTACTAAAAATGCAGGAACTGCTTCTGCATTGATGGGTGCAATACAACTGGGTATTGGCGCGGTTTCTACCGCATTAGTCAGTATTTTTAATAATGGTACAGCTATGCCAATGGCAGTTGTCATGTGCTGTTGTGCAGTTAGTAGTTTTACCGTTTTGTTGGTTGGAAGAAAGGTAATTGAAAAGAAAAGTAAACAATTACTTTTAATAGAAAGTTAGTTGCTTTTTTCCCGTAAATAAGAATGTCTGTTATTTGTCTGTTTACTGAAATAAGTAGTTGTAATTTGGATTTTAATTTTTTACCGGCGCAATGCTTTGCTCATATCGAAAAATATTCCCTGGGTCGTACTTACTTTTTACTTTTTGTAAACGGATATAATTTTCTCCGTAATAAGCACTTTCCCAGTTTTTTAGATTGTTATCCGGATAATTTCTATACTGTAGTTTTATTCCATTTCCATAAAATATTTGCTGTACTTCTTCAAATGCTTTTATCATCTTATCTGTCTGTGATCCTTGCCGCCAATAGGTTTGCAATTCTGATAAATAATTTTCTCCGCGATGAGAATAGGAAGAAGCTTTTGCAAAATCAACATCATCTATTTTTCCACCAAGGGTATTTACCTGGTAAATCATGTCTTGTGTGGAAGTTACTTTCTGCAGAACATTTTCAATACAATTACGGATGTCATCAAAGTTTTTATACAAACCTGCAGACGCATTTTTGAAATACAAAGGATTTTTCTCTCCATAACAAATCTTTATTGCCTGTGATAAAGGTGTGCGCTTTCCCGTGATTGTTTTATCAACTAAAGAAGATAATTGAGAAATGATTTTTTGTGTATCGGAATTTTGTTTTTCACAATTGGTAAGTAAAATATAAAGCGACTTCCCATTCAGAACAAACGCTGAAAAGCAGGAACGAGGCATGTTTGCAGTGATTGAAAACCATTTCTCCAAAATATTTTTTGCTTTCGGTGCATTTACATTTTGAATTTTAAAACGGTGGCTTTGTAAAAAATCCGGAGCTTGATTTAAAGAAAATTTTAAAGAAGTGATCACTCCAAAATTTCCATTGCCTCCGCCTTTGCATGCCCATAATAATTCAGGATCATTTTTTGAATAGATGATATTTCCTCTACCATCAACCATTGTTATTTCCTGCAAACTATCACATGTTAATCCAAATTTCCGGCTGAATAATCCGTAACCTCCGCCAAGTGTTAATCCCGCGATTCCAACATTTCCACAAGAGCCGGCAGGCAGAATTTTATTTTTTGGAAGAATGATATCATACAATTGGGAAAGTGTACATCCGGGTTCTATATTCACTGTATTTTCATTTTCCCATGTTACTTTATTCATTGATGAAAGGTCAATTACCAATCCTTCATTGTTGCATGAAAATCCTTCAAAAGAATGGCCGCCGCTTTTAATACTTATGGATAATTTATTTTGAATTCCATAAGCTACCGCCTGCACTGCTTCTTCTGTTGTTTTGCATAATGCAATCGCTTCAGGATACTTATTAATGCGTCTGTTAAATCCTTTTCTTAAGACGTCATATTCGGCATCACCTTTTTTGTATAATTTGAAATTAATTTCTGTTATTCTTTCTGTTGTTTTTTGAGAAAGAGTATCATGCAGCGTGTCTTTTTTTGCTTCAGCATTTCTAATGGGTTTTTTGTTTCCCGGGCCACATGAATTAAAATAAACAGCAACGCTGCTCCATAATGAGAGCTTGATAAACTTGCCGCGTTTTATTTTTTTAACTTGTGCCATGCTTTTTTAGAATTGCAGTTATTAGCTAAGGCATTATCTAATCAGCATATTGGCTCCTTAGATAATTTCTTTTATCATCCAGATATCGCACCCGGTATGGCCACTGCTTCCTAATGGCCCGGAGATTTTTTTAAAACCATTTTTCTGGTACATGCCAATTGCATTGGATAATTCCGGCATGGATTCAAGATACATTTTTTCATAACCCTGTTTTTTCGCCTCTTCGATACATTTTTCTAAAAGCGTTTGTCCATAACCGTTATGCCGGTATTTTTTTGAAACATACAATTTTACGAGTTCACATGTATTTGCCGGTAAACCTTTTGTTGGAAAAATTCCGCAACCACCTGCTATTTCATTATTTACCTCTATAACAAAATAGGCAGAGCGCTTTTGTGTAAATATATCACTTAAATGATCTGTAGTCTTGTCGAAATAAACAGTTCCCGGTTTTGCGGCATTAAATTCCAATAACGAATTACGGATGATAGCGGCCATCGCTGCATTATCATCCGTAATTATTTTTCTAATCAACATTTTTCAATTAAAATTATTCCTTTTTACTGCTATTATCTTTCAAAGAAACGCCACGGTCATACTGGCAACATTCCTCTAACTTATAATAAGCACTGTCGCTTGCTTTAAAATCCTGAGTGTCATATCCCGCGCCTGCTACAGCGGTTTGAATCTTTGCCGAATTGGTAACTGCAGGATCGTAACTGATCTGTAAAAATTTGGTTTTTTTATCCCAGGTGGCTGCAGTAGCGCCTGCATCAAGTGCGCTTTTTTCGATATGTTTTTTGCACATTCCACATACGCCATTTACTTTAATGGTTTCTGATTGCATCGTTTGAGCTGAACAAAATTGAAAAGCAAGAACACTAAAAAATAATATGCTAAAAACCTTGATGATTTTCATTTTTATAAACTTTGATGAACTCAAATTTAGTAATAAATTTTTATCAGGCATTTTTAGTTTGTTATACCGGATTTAGATATTATCAGTCGAACGTTATTTTTCTGTTGGTAATACCATTTAATATTACGCATAGTCCTTTGGGTTATTTGGAAATAAAGTTGGTATTAATTGCAATTGCAGAATAAAGATTTTTAGAAAAGATTTTTGACAGTAAAAGAAGAAATAAGCGAAATTCCTGTTTTGGATACATCGAAATGATCGTTGCAGTTAATTTACGAATCCCCATTTAATACCAAACCTGATAACCAGTCCTGGCGTGGGATACAGGGGCGCAGCAAAATTATTGTGGGTAAAAGCAAGCCCATCCTCAACATCAAAAGTGTTCAGGTTTTCAGCCTTTATGAATGCAGTAAAAGATTTAATTCTGAAATTAAAAAAGATATTTACCTGTGGAAGATTGTTAATTACAAGGGTGTCCTCCGGAAAAAATTTTCCCATCACTGGTGAATAATTATCGGCTTTGTAAGGCGTATTGTATTTTACATCGATACCGGTACTTAGATTCAAATTTTTGAAATAATTTCCTTCAAAAGCAAGGCGTTGCCTTGTATAAAATAGCGGAACATGAACCGGATTATTTCCGGTTGTTTGCTGAATAATAAAATCGCTGTATAAATTCAGGTGCCCCACAATTTTGTTTTTGCTGGATGCGGTAATCTGCGTGAGATTTACCAAACCATTAAATTGGTCTGTTTGATAAAAATTTTTAAAATAAGTGTAGTTACTGATAGAAATATTACGGGCCATCAGGGTAAAACGTGTGTTAACAGCGGTAGCAGTCAATACGGTAATATTTTCCTTATTGGTCTTTAGGTTATTACCAAAATTAAAAGAAGAGCTTCCTTCATAAATGTAAGATGGAGAGCGGTTCACATTTTGAAAGCTAAGTTGTACATCGCCTAATTTTTGATTTAACGTTCGCGCCACAGATGCGTAAACATTGAAGTCTGCGGCGTTCAGTCCCGTTGCATAAAATTCTCCATTCAACACGGCATCCCATTTTTTATTCCTTGTTTTATTTCTGTATTCCCCATGTAACACGACATTATAAAAATTCTTTTTTCCGGAATAAAAATATCCTGAAAAATTTTCCAAACGCATTCCCGCCTCTATGTATTGACCCAGGTTTTTCGTTTCCGGAAATTGACGGATTACAAAATCGTTAGAAACAAATTTCCACTTATCTTTTACCGAAAAATTCAATCCGTAAGTTGGACGCAAAGAGGTGTCATAATTTTGCTTAAAGAAGGCTGAATCTGCCATTGCAAGCATAGGATTACTTATTGTATCTTTAAATTCATATGAGGATGACGTATAATTAATGGTATGTTGAAAACGCAGTTTTGGATAAAATAAATATTCGGTAGTACTGTCATTTATAATGATAGAATCTTTTTTACCTACATCATAACTCTGCCTGAAAAAAGCGGTGAAATCGTTATAAAGGTTACCGGTACTGATTTTTGTTGAAAATATATTCTGGCTTAATGAATCGCTACCCAGATTCACCGGCACTGTCATCCGCCTTTTCCGGTTTGGATCCTGGAGAAATGAATCATTTACAATACCACCATTTTCTGAGGAGCCTAATTTATTTCCCATCAAAACAAAGTAAGCGGAATACCTTTTTCTTTTTCCCTGGTAGCGGCTAAATAACCTGTAATTATTGTGATTGGTATTTTGCGTCTGAAAAAATCCGGGTGAGGAGATCAAACGGTAATCAATTCCCACATTCCAGTTCGGTTTTATGTTTTGTGTTTGCAATATTTTTACCACCTGCTCTTTTCCGGAAGCTAAAAAATAACTTAGTTCAGTATAAGGCCGTGTCGTTTGAAAAAACTTTGTGTTTTCAATCGTATATTTATATACATCAAATGCATGAAAACCAGCATCCCATCCATCTTTGAGAATAGGAGTAAACAAAACAGGATAAGCAGCGTTTCCGTTATTTCCAAGCGTAACATATCCATCGGGAACGGTATAATATTTCCCAAAATCATTGATGGAAGAATCAAGATATTCCTTTGTCAGTGAATTGAGGTGCTGATAAGAAATGGTAATAGAATCTTTCAGATCATTGCGATGTTCGAATCCTATGGTATCCGATCCGGATTTGCCTCCAATATTCCGAAAGTTCTGCAAAGGGTTGCCACGCATTCCCGGTATTTGCCCATAAGAAAACTGAATGCTAAATAGCAATAAAAATAAAAAACCAAATTTTTTGATCAGGGTAATTTCAATAAATATTTTTCGTGAAATAGCCATCTGTCAGAATTCTTATAACTGCGCAATCAATTGTTTAAAGATCAGAGTGAGCTTTGGTTCTGCATCTTTTGCCGCCTGCAATACTTCTTCATGAGTGATGGTATTTTCTTCTTCCCTGATGCCAATATCTGTAATCACGCTCATTGCAAAAACCGGCAAACCCAGTTGCACCGCAGCAATCACTTCCTGCACAGTGCTCATGCCCACTGCATCGCCGCCAAGAATGTTCAGCATTTTATATTCTGCTCTTGTTTCAAAAGTAGGTCCCGTCACCCCTACATATACTCCTTCTTTTAATTGGATTTTATTTTCAAGTGCAATTTTTTTTGCATTTTCAATTAAATAATTCTTGTAAGGTTCACTCATATCGGGGAAGCGTTCGCCAAATTCACTTTCATTTTTTCCTAAAAGCGGATTGATGGTTAGCATGCTAATGTGATCTTTGATGATCATCAAATCGCCTACTTTAAAAAACGCATTGATGCCACCGGCGGCATTGCTGATGAGCAAAGTTTTGATTCCTAAAAATTTCAAAACCCTGATAGGAAAAACAACTTCCTTTGTAGAATAACCTTCGTAATAATGAAAACGGCCAGCCATTGCAACGACTTTTTTGCCACTCAGGTTACCAAAAATTAATTTACCGGAATGCCCTTCTACAGTGCTTATGGGAAAATGAGGGATGTCGCTGTATTCAATTTCACATTCCACATCAATTTCTTCGGCAAAGCTGCCAAGTCCGCTTCCCAATACGATCCCAACTGATGGTGGAGTTGCATATTTTGTATGAATAAACTGAACAGCTTCATTGATTTCTTTGACCATAAATTAATTAAAAAATTAGCGCCAAAGATAAGTGAAGAAAATGTTAGAACGCAGATGGCGGTTTTCCCGTTTCCGTTATTCATTCCTTAAATATCTTTCTCTATCAGTAAACAAACCAATTATGCGAATTTCTGTTTTGATTTTGAAAAGAGGTTTTTGAATAATCAGGTATTTATTTTATAGAATAATAAACTATTGCCGCAAATCGTTAGTGTTGTATGAATTTTTTTAAGCCTGAAAGGCTGATAGGATTATAGAAATATTGATTTCGAATATTTTAAATCCCGAAGGGATAACATTTCACCCCTGCCCGTTTGGTCAGGCGGGCTTTCGGGTTTTAAAACCGGTTAAAATGAGCAGCAGACGAAGAAATATCGCCGATTCGTATTTTTTAAATTTAAAATTTTTCAAAGGTTTTTCACAATCGCCATAAACGTTCCGTCGCTAAATACAAGTTCAATCTAATTCTCTTTCTTTATTTTTTAATATTTATTTTTGAATGAAAAATAGTCGAAAATATTTTTTAAAGATTAGTTTATGAAAAAAATGTCCTTTCTCTCTTCTATGCTGCTTTTTATTTTCTTTCTTGTTTCCTGCAGTCAAAAACTTACTCCTATTGCCAATATTGGTGCTCCGGCTACTTCATTTTCTCATCCTGGCTGGAGCGAACAAAGCAATATTTATGAAGTAAATGTGAGGCAATATTCAGAAGAAGGAACTTTTAAGGCATTCGAAAAAAGCCTTCCAAGATTAAAAGAAATGGGTGTAAAAATTTTATGGTTTATGCCGATTAATCCAATTGGAATTGAAGGCAGAAAAATGACTTCAAGCGATTTGGGAAGTTACTATGCTGTGATGAATTACAAAGAAGTGAATCCGGAATTTGGTACAATGGCAGACTGGAAAGAATTGGTGAAACACGCGCACGGTCTTGGTTTTAAAGTAATTATTGACTGGGTGCCCAATCATACATCGCCTGATAATCCGTGGATAAAAGAACATCCGGCTTTTTATAAGAGAGATGCAAATGGAAGCACCGTTTATGATAATGATTATACCGACACACGGAACCTTAATTACGACAATCAGGAGTTGCAGGATAGCATGATTAGTGTGATGAAATATTGGATTACAGACACGGGTATTGATGGTTTTCGCTGCGATCATGTAGATCCCATGCCTTATGATTTTTGGAGAAAATGCATTACGGAATTGAGAAAAGTGAAAGATGTTTTTATGCTGGCAGAAAGCGAAAAGCCGGAGTTTCATACCGTTGGGTTTGATGCTACTTATGCATGGAATATTATGTGGGCAACAGTAGATGTTGCGCAGGGAAAACACAATTTGAAATACCTCGATTCTGTACTGAATTTTAACTTCACGGTATTTCCTAAGAATGCAGAGCGTATGTATTTCACCACCAACCACGACGAGAACAGCTGGAATGGAACTGAGTTTGAAAAATACGGAGATGCTTATAAAGCCTTCGCTGTTTTCACACAAACAATGTATGAAAGCGTTCCATTAATATATAGCGGACAAGAAGTGCCAAATAAAAAGCGGTTGAAATTTTTCGTACACGATCCGATTGTTTGGGATAAATATGAGATGGCCCCATTTTACAGCACCTTGCTTCATCTGCGTGAAAAAAACGAAGCGCTGGCAGCCGATGCTGCATATAAAAAAATTCCAACAGCAAATGATGATGCGATTTTTGCTTACATCAGGCAAAAGGGAAATAAAAAGATTCTTGTGGTTCTGAACCTTTCTCCCGAACCTCAGCATTTTACCATAAAAGACAATCTTGTTTATGGAAATCCTTTAAATGTTTTTGCAAAACACAAAGAAAAATTGTTTCAAAATCATGTTTATGAAATGAAGCCCTGGGACTATTTAGTATATGAATATTGAAGAAGAAAAAATTCTATAAAAAAGTGAAAGGTTATCTGTAAACCAACTAATCTTAAGACTCTTTTAAATATTTCAGAATCCGTTTGGCAAAGAAATTGCCTTTTATTTAATAAACCTCTATGAAACCTGTAT
>JBQCFO010000428.1:0-7000 GCA_051959055.1 Ginsengibacter sp.
AAATTATATCCTGGCCTCAATACCGGAGCAGGTGAATTTGGAAATGTAGATTACCTCGATAAATGTTATGAATATTACGCGAGCGGACAATTTTTTGATAATTGCTATCATACAACCGGTGAAGTGGTTTTTCAAAAAGCACAAGCCGGCGATCCGCTGTCCATCATCATTTTAGAAGAATTGGGAACCCACATCGGCAATGCGATCAAGATGATTCTTTACACTTATTGCCCTGAATTAATTATCCTGGGTGGTTCCATCAGTAAGTCGTATTCTTTTTTTCAAAAAACCATGTGGGAGCAGATTTATACGTATGTTTATTCAAATACACTGGACCATTTTCACCTGGAAATATCTGAACTGGAAAATGCGGGAGTGCTTGGTGCCGCGGCTCTTTATTATGATCAGCAATCCGCTCATTTTTAAATAATTAAAAAATAAGGACGATGAATAAAATCCAATTCTTCATTATTTCTTCGTTTACTGCTGCCTTCTTTTTTATTTCCTGCAAATCGACAACAACACTTCCAAAGCCTGCTCATATTGTAATTGCTGTGGAAGAAAATCATGGATATGATCAGATAATTGGGTCAGAAAATGCACCGTACATTAATCAACTGGCAAAAGAAGGGACATTATTTACCAATTCTTCAGCAGTTACTCATCCCAGCCAGCCTAATTATCTCGCTCTTTTTTCAGGAAGCACCCAGAATGTAGATGGCGATGAATGCCTTATGGGAAAAGGTCCTTATACTACTTCGAACCTCGGTGCAGCACTCATTAAAGCCGGTTATACGTTTAAAGGTTATTCCGAAACTTTGCCTAAGGAAGGATTTCCTGAATGTTCATACGAGGAAAAAAAAGGTTACGACTATGCAAGAAAACACGCGCCGTGGGTAGATTGGCAGGGTGACAAGAAGAATGGATTACCGGTTAATACCAATCAGCCGTCCACTGATTTTCCATCAGATTTCAATGAATTGCCAACCGTGTCTTTTGTAATTCCTAACGAAGGAAATGATATGCACAACATTGACCTTGATGGGGATACAGCAGCGATCAAACGCGGCGACCAATGGTTAAAGGATCATCTTTCTGCCTATGTAAAATGGGCAAAGAACAACAACAGCCTCTTCATTCTTACTTTTGATGAAGATGAAACTGCCAGCCTGATTCATAATCATATCGCTACGATTTTTGTGGGACAAATGGTAATGGAGACGGTGAACAGCAGTCCCATAAACCATTACAGCGTATTGCGCACCATCGAAACGCTGTATCATTTACCACCTTCAGGAAATGCAATAGCAAATAATATTACGGGAATCTGGAAATAATTTTAAAAAAATAAAACAAGATTGTTATGAAAAAAATAATGGTAATCTTTTTGGCTGCTTGTGTTTCTCTTTCTTTTGATGGAGCAAAAAGCGCTCCTTTTCATTTGTTGCAAAATATCGCTGATACCTTACCTGTGCGCGGTTTTGCCATTGCTGCGCCACGACCAACCGGTGTGGATTCTTTTGTTACATTCATCAACAAAGAACTGGCGCCACGGCATGTGAATACGCTGATTCTGCGGGTGGATTACCATTATCAATTTAAAAGCCATCCGGAACTGATTGATAGTTTTGCTTTATCAAAAAAAGAAGTAAAAAAAATAGTGAAAGCCTGTAAAGAAAATGGTATTCAAATCATTCCGCAAATCAATTTATTGGGCCATCAGTCGTGGGCAAACCGCCCTGATAAATTGTTGACTGTTTATCCTCAATTTGATGAAACGCCCTGGGTGCAAATGCCTATAAAATATGAATGGCCGAATGCCGATAATCTATATTGCAAAAGTTATTGCCCCCTTTATCCAGGCCTGCACAACATTGTTTTTTCGTTGATAGATGAGATATGTGATTCTTTTTAAACGAATGCTTTCCATGCAGGAATGGATGAAGTCTTTTATATCGCAATGCCAGGATGTCCACGATGCGGAGGACATGATCCGGCACAAATATTTGCCGATGAAGTCAGGAGAATCAATGATCATCTTGCTGAAAAAGGAAGGCAATTATGGATCTGGGGCGATCGGCTTCTTGACGGCAAAACCACCGGGCTGGGAGAGTGGGAAGCCAGCAAGAACAATACTTACAGGGCAGTAGATATGATTCCAAAAGATGTAGTGATTTGTGACTGGCATTACGAGAGGCCGGATCAAACTGCTGTCTATTTTGCCATGAAAGGCTTTAAGGTAATGACTTGTCCGTGGCGAAACGGAGAAACAGGCGCTCAACAGGTGAATGACATGTATCGATTCCGCCAGAATTCTACTCCTGAAATGAAGGAACGTTTTCAGGGCATCCTCCAAACGATCTGGAGCCGTAATGATATATTTTTGAAAGAATTTTATGCTACTGATCCTACCAACAATTCTTACAACCGCGGCCAGGCCGACTGCTTTAAAAAAGTTTTTTCAGCAATGAATGTGAATAAATAACCATCATGATTAAACGACGATTAGCTTCTATTGATATCATCCGTGCACTTACCATGTACTTCATGGTTTTTGTAAATGATTTATGGACAGATAAAAGCATTCCTGCATGGCTGGAACATGCTCCCGGAAAGGCAGACGCGATGGGTTTTGCAGATATTATTTTTCCCGCTTTTTTATTCATTGTCGGGTTATCCATTCCTTACAGCCAGCAAAGCAGGTTGGCACGTGGCGAATCAAAAATGCAAATCTTGCAGCATGTTGTACTTCGTTCCATAGCGCTGATAGTGATGGGTTTTTTTCAAATGAACATGGAAAATTACAGTAATCAATCTTTGTTGCCCCGATCCATCTGGGTGATATTAGTAACCATTTCTTTTTTCCTGATATGGATGGATTCTCCAAAAGAAAAACAGAAAAAATCCCGCTGGTTGCAAATTTCAGGAATTGCAATTCTAATTGTAATGGCTGCAGTTTATAAAGGAAATTCACCTCAGGGAATTATCTGGATGCAGCCTCATTGGTGGGGGATTTTGGGATTAATCGGATGGGCTTATTTTGCATGCGCTACCATCACACTTTTTGCTAAAGAGAAATTGCTTGTACTCGTTGCTTTTTTTATATTCTTTGTCTTCTTTAATTCTGTTGTAATACTAAATCCTGGTTTCTTTATACCATCATTAAAAAATACCATTGGTTCATTGGGGCTTGGAAATGCATCCAATTCTTCAATTACCATTTTAGGTGTGATCTGTGCTATTTTGTACCGGAAATATGCTGAAAAAACGATTAAGATTGAACTGGTTTTAATTTTAATGGCAGTTATTCTTTTTGTTTTTGGCTTTGCCACAAGGCCACTGTGGGGTATTTCAAAAATAAGAGCCACGCCTTCCTGGACAACCATTTGTTCAGCAATCAGCATTCTTGCTTTTGCATTTTTAATTTTCTTAGTAGATAAAAAAGGAAAAGAAAACTGGTTCAAAGCAATAAAGCCAGCCGGCACAAGCACGCTTACTTGTTATCTTCTTCCTTATTTGCATGAGGCCATTTTTTTATCAATCATTGGCATTCATCTGCCATTATTCATCAGAACCGGATTGTTGGGAGTAATCAAATCGCTTGTGTTTGCATTGGTTATTGTTTTAATTACCGGCTGGCTGCAAAAGCGGCGTTTGAGATTGAAGATTTAGAGGGATTGAATAGATAAAAGGGTGCTTCATCAAATGCAGCGGCAATAAAAGAAGATAACTTAAAAGGGTGCTATTTGCGTTTTTTACGGAATTCGTTTGGGGTCATTGAATAAAATTTTTCTTTCGGAGTTATTTAAGCGCTTCATCTTTTTCTTTTTCAAGAAAATGTGCATCAGCTCCAATCTCTTCTGTTTCCCATTCCATCAATGCGTTATCTGGCACTGCTTTCAAAGGTATGGTCGCGGATTGTGAAGGTTCGTTGTAAGGAATATTGGAACTTCTGTTATAAACCGAAATCAATGACCAGCGGGGTCTTTCCGAAAGATTCGCTTCTGAACGGTGTAATAAATTACTGTGAAAAAATAACGCATCGCCTGCTTCAATTTCTACATAAATTAATTCCATTGTTTTTAAAGCCAGATCCACATAATGTTGGGAAGCGCCCACCTGCTCGCCGGCAAAACCATGTTCGATGCGTCCCATTTTATGTGAGCCTTTTATTACCTGCAGGCAACCATTTTCTTTATTTGCTTCAGTAATTGCAATCATCACAGACATCATTTGATCGGGAAATAAAAATTCGTTCTTGTACCAATATCCATAGTCCTGGTGCCATTCCCACGCACCGCCAACTTTTGGTTCTTTCTGCATTAGCTTGCTATGAAAATGACAAACTGCACTTTCACCTTGCATTAGGTTATCAACAGAATTTACCATTCGCTCACTTTTTGTAAACAACCCATAAGCGTCATTTCCGGGAGTGTACCACAAAGTAAGTTTTGTTTTTTTTCCTGACAGGTCATTTAAATCAAAAGCATGTTTTCGTAACATATCATTGCCTGTTGCGATCTGGTATAACTTATCTACTTCCTGCTTTTGCAAAAAGTTTTTTACAATCAGATAGCCGTCCTTTTTATAGCTTTCCAGTTGCTCAGGTGATAAATAAAAAGCTGACATGTCATTTGAATATTGATGATGAAAATGGATGAAAAATGATACTGACCTTTCACCAATGGTGAAAATAAAAATTATTTTGATTCCGGCCTAATGAAGGCTTAGAAAAAGATATTTTAAAAACAAAAGCATTTATGATTTTTGTAAATGGAGAAAAGGTTTGGTGGTGAATGGTAAATGTTGTCGTGTGTTTTATAATGTGGCGGCAGTAAATGAACAAATAGGCAGAATTTGTATTTTGGGATAAAAGTAATTATCGGTTCATCAACCGCGAATAGCTGTTTTGTTATGAGTCTTTGTTTGTTTTTGCTGATCTTTTTTTATTCGATGCAACCTCATCCTCTAAGCTTTTAATTTCTTTGTCCTGTTGATACTTTGACAACTAGTGTTTCTGCTAACTTTTATTTACTCAAACAAACCACTGCTCAGATAGCGATCACCCCGATCACAAACGATAAATACGATCACGCCTTCTTTCAATTCATTGCTTAGTCTTAGCGCTGCTGCTGCTGCTCCACCGCTGCTCACACCGGCAAAGATTCCTTCCTGTATGGCAAGCTGCCTGCAGGTTTCTTCCGCTTCCTGTTGTGAAATATCCACTACCTGATCTACTTTTTTGGGATCAAATATTTTCGGAACATATTCTGCAGGCCATCTGCGAATACCGGGAATTGAAGATCCTTCGGTAGGCTGGCATCCAATTATTTGTATTGCAGGATTGTGTTCTTTAAAAAAATCAGAGCAGCCCATAATTGTTCCTGTGGTGCCCATCGCGCTCACAAAATGAGTAATGCTTTTGTTGGTATCTCTCCAGATTTCGGGCGCAGTCGTTTTATAATGTGCCATTGAATTATCAGGATTGGCAAACTGGTTGAGAAGAAAATAATCTCCATTTGCCGCTTTTTCTTCCGCATAATCCCGGCTTCCTTCCATCGTTTCCAGCAGCGTTACTTTGGCCCCGTATGCTTTCATACTCAGAACGCGCTCACGGGTAGAAGTTTCAGGCATTACCAGCTCAATATCCAGATTAAAAAGGCCAGCCATTAAAGCCATAGCAATGCCTGTGTTTCCGCTGGTTGCTTCTATCAGCTTAGTGCCTTTTTTGATGTCGCCACGCTCCATGGCGCTGCGGATCATGTTCAAAGCCGGACGGTCTTTTACGCTTCCTCCAGGATTATTTCCTTCCAGTTTTGCATATACTTTTACTGACCGGTTTCTGTTCATTCTCGTGAGTTCGACCATTGGGGTATTGCCTACAGTATCTAAAATAGTGGCCATTTTTTATACATTATTATTGATAAATTTATTCTCTATAATGGTTATCTCCGGATTTTGAAATACAAGCGAGCCGGGCGGTACAGATTGTGTTAGCCATACATTTCCACCAATTACCGATCCTTCACCCACAACGGTATCACCGCCTAAGATGGTAGCGCCGGAATAAATAACCACATTATCTTCAATAGTTGGATGCCGTTTTTGCATAGCCATACTCTTACTGATACTCAATCCGCCCAACGTTACTCCCTGGTACATCTTCACCTGACGGCCGATGACAGTGGTTTCGCCAATAACAATTCCAGTGCCGTGATCTATCATAAAGTATTCACCGATTTCGGCTGCCGGATGTATGTCAATGCCGGTTTTGCTATGCGCAAATTCGGTAAGGATGCGCGGCAAAAGAGGTACATTCTGCTGGTAAAGTGTATGTGCGATGCGATAAAAACAAAGTGCATAAAATCCCGGATAAGCACGGATTACCTCAAATTCACTTCTTGCCGCAGGATCTCCCTGTTCAATCGCTTCAATATCTGTGTTAAGCACGCGATACAATTCCGGCATGTGGCTGAAAAAATCAGCGCTTAATGCATTATGATCACAATCTTTACATGCTCTTGTGGCATCCAGCATTTGAACCAGTTCCCTTTCCAGTCTCTTCAATTCATTATCAATTTCGTTTATCGTTGGATAACTGCATTTAGATAATTCCGGGTATAAAACACAGATAAGCCTTAATGCCCAACCCGCAATGATGTCATTAGAAGGAACCTGTTCTTTTTGCTGCTGCTTTAAATAAATGTCTTTTAGAAATTGCTCTTTCATGCTATTCATCTTTGAAGAAATGCGTTCCATTAAATTTTAGAACTGTAAAATTAACCGTTTCATTTAAGGTAGAATGATTTTTTGTTGAAATGCGTCTTATTCAATCAGGAATTTATAAAAGAAAAATGTAGTTCATGAGAAACCAATCGTGGGGGTAGAATTGCGTTTTATTCAATCCCAAAGGGATGTAATGATTATAGCAAAAACATCCTATGCCAAATACGAACCCCGAAGGGGTGATATGAACCGTTAGCTTTTATGTTTTTGCTCG
>JBQCFO010000429.1:0-3893 GCA_051959055.1 Ginsengibacter sp.
AATATCTGAATGTTTTCAAAATTTTCTTTTACCGTCCTTACGCCTTCAATTCCTGAAATATTAGGCAATCCAATATCCATCAGCACTACATGAGGCCGGCTTTTTTTAAACTCACTCACTACATTCATTAAATCCGGAAGAGAGGCTACACATTGCATTCCTTCGGAATGATTAAAGAGATTCTTTAGTGAATTGCACAAAGTCTTGTTGTCTTCTACTATTGCTATTTTAATCATGGGGTTACAAAGTTGAGTAAATGAATTCAGCATAAGTGTCATATATTCATTTGATTTTTACCATTAGAGTAATGGTCGTGCCGCTGTTTATTTTCGAGTTGATTTCAATTTTTGATTTCATATCAGCTGCTCTTTTTTTCATACTGTTTATTCCGTTGCCCTGCTTTTCCTTATCGGGGTCATATCCTTTACCGTTGTCTTTAATCACAATTTTCAAAATGGAAGCATCACATGAAACCGCAATTTCTGCTTCTGTACATTCGGAATATTTTACCAGGTTATTTACTGCCTCTTTAAGAATGAGGTAAATATGCTGACGGTATTCCATTTGCAGATGCACATGCTTTATAGATTCATCAATTTTAATTTTATAATTAATTTCTTTTGCTTCGAATAGTTTGGCGGCAAAGGCTCTGATCCGTAGAAAAAGACTTTCTAATGAATCATTTTTAGGATTTATACTCCATACAATGTCGTCCATTTTTTCCAACATAGAAATTGAACTTTCTTTTATTTCAGAAAGTATGCCACTGGCATCAGCATTTTTTTTCTCCATTATGGCTATTCCACTTAAGATGGAAATGGAACTAAGCGTCGAGCCGAGATCATCATGAAGATCGAGCGAAATTTTATTACGTAGCTTTTGTAATTCTAAAAGTTGCTGCACGCGATAACGGTAAAAAAAATAAAAGATTACGGCAATAGCAAAAAATAAAAAAACAATAAAGGACCAGGTGCGCCAGAAAGGTTGTTCGATTTCAAAGCGCAACTTTAAAATTTTACTTGCCTCAATCCCATTAGCATTCGCGCCTTTCAGCAGCAGAGTATAATTGCCGGAGGATAAACTGGCAAATTCTATTTCGCCTTTTTTTCCGGCAAAGCGCCAGTCTTTGTCTATACCCTGCAGCCGGTAATAGTATCGGTTATTCAAAGGATTATTAAAATCCATCACGGCCCATTTAAACATAAAATTGTTTACATCCTCATCAAAGCTCATCAATTCTGAAGTATCTGCTTTAAATGGCTTGCCGTCAACAATCATTTCTATTAATTTTATTTCCGGAGCTTTTTCTATCGACTGCAGCATTTTCTGTGGTTGAAATAAACTAAGGAAATCAGGGCATCCAAAAGCCATGCTTCCATCGGAGCAACAATAAAGAAACCCATCCATGTTGTTGCTCAACAATCCATCGGCAGTAGAAAAATGATTAAATGATTTTGTTTGAAAATTATAAGTACTAAGGCCGTTCTGGCTGGCAACCCATAAGTGTCCAAGACTATCGAATGCAATAGAACTGATAGGTTTATCCAGCTGCTCAGGCAATTTTATTTTTTGCAATTGCGGATCATTACAGTTCCAGATAATTAAAGATGTTCTATAAAAAGAATAGCAATAACCCTCTTTATAAATTATTTGTGTTAATGTTGCGCGCTCTCCTAATTGTTTACTGAATGGTTTGGAAAACGCATTCATTTCCTTATTGAAAAAGATGATGCCTTCATCATAATCAGTCATCCATAAATTTCCATTTTCATCTTCCACAGCATCAGAAATTACCAAAGGTTTTGGAATGCCATACCTGCTGATAAAATTCTTAAAAACCTGATGAATATTTTTAATAGAATCGTTTGTTTGCCAGATTCCATTTCGCCAGGGAAAAAACCACCAATTTCCCGTTTTGTCTTTTAATAATGTCGTTATAAAATTAATTGTTGATGATGTTTGCGCTTTTGGAGAAAGACGCTGAAAACGTAATTGATGGGTTTTTAAATTAATATCAGCAATGCCTTCTGAAGTGCCGGCTCTAAGCATATCGGGACTGCTATATTTTAGCGACAGGCAGGAAAGGTCGGGATATTTTCGCGGAGCCGGAAAATTATCTGTTTCGTTTAACTTATGGTCAAATGCTTTTAAAAAATATTTTCCCGCCCCTGATATCAATATTTTATTCTTCCATTCGATAAGAGAAACAACTTGTGCAGTAATTCGTTTTTGAAAACGGTGATGAACAATATAATTTTTTGAAGGATTATAAAAATAAAGGCCGTCGCTGCTTCCAATCCAAAGCCAGCGGTTATTGAGTGAATAAAGGACGGTATTTGAAGAAGCAGAAATATTTTCGAAAACCGGGAAGGTTATAAATTTATTTTTTTGCAGGTCAAAGCGGTAGAAATTTCCATTCAGCCATAAAACATATTTGTTATCGGGTAGTTTCATTTCAGCAATCGAAGTAATTGCTGAATAGTTGCGGGGTGAATTATAGGTAGTAATTTTTTTTGTAACCGGATCGTATTCTTTTAACCCCTGATTCCAGGTGCCAATCCAAAAAACGCCACGATGATCGATGATAAAGGTAGTAAAGAGCCCCACGAAATCAGGGTCGTTTGTTGAACTAACTACATGACTGAATCGATGTGTGTTTTCATTATAATTCCACAAGCCATTGTATGTACTCAACCAGAGTATTCCGTCTTTATCAATGTCAATGTGTGTAAGCGTATTGTTTAAAATTTTTTCGATATTGTTTCCTGGAATCTCTATATGTTGTGTTTCTTTTGTCTTTTGATTGATAAAATATAAACCGAGAGTAGTGGCGATAAATAAATTATTTTTTTTGTTAGTCACAATTCCAATAATGTTATCGCTTGTTGCCGGCAGGTTTTTTTGAAGCGGCCATACTGAAAAATTTCTTAAAAATGGATCGAAGAAATTTAATCCTTCGTGGGTGCCGATCCAAAGCATTCCGCTACTGTCGTGATTGATAGCCGTAATACTATTACTGCTCAATGAATGTGGATCATTGAAATCGTTTTTGTAAACAGTGATCGTTGAACCATCTAAGAGATTTAAGCCTGAAGCAGTACCGATCCACATAAAGCCGTTTTTGTCTTTGAAAATACACTGTACGGTATTATCACTTAAACCATTATCCTGGTCGATTTGTTGTAATAAAAACGGATGTTGTGTTTGGGCAAAAGAAGATATCGTTTGAAATAAAAGAATCAGTGAAAAAATAAAAAAATATTTTCGATGGATGGAAATCATACCGGAAATTAGTTTATTTACTGAATCAATGACTGGATTTAATTCCTTTATACGCGCGCTTTCCAGATAATTTCCGGTGTATTATCTTTCATGCCCGTATATCGTGCGAGCATAAAAAGATAATCACTCAGACGGTTTATATATTTTATAATCAATGGATTTAAACCGCCTCCATTTTCCATAAGATTTACACAACATCTTTCCGCCCGGCGACAAACACATCGTGCTACATGCATAAAGGAAACGGCAGGAGAGCCGCCCGGCAAAATGAAGTTTTTCATAACAGGCAGCTCTTTATCCATTTCGTCCATTTTCAATTCTAATAATTCAATGTCACTTTCATGCAAATCAGGAATACTCATTTTTATATTTTTATCAGGATCACAGGCGAGTTCCGAACCAATCGTAAATAACCGGTCCTGGATTTCTTTTAAAATATATTTTGCATGCTCGTCGTTGCAAAAATCTGAAACCAGTCCGATGTAAGAATTTAATTCGTCTACCGTACCATAAGCTTCAATCCTCGGATCACTTTTTAGAACTTTCGTTCCGCCGATTAGGCTTGTCTTTCCTGCATCTCCGGTTTTGGTGTAAATTTTCATTGCCATAAT
>JBQCFO010000430.1:0-8346 GCA_051959055.1 Ginsengibacter sp.
TTTTAACCTGAGGCTTTTTTAGCCTAAATTTTTTTAAGGGTGCAAAGTTACGTCAATTCAGTTTCTTAGCAAGATTAAAACAGAAAGTTAACAGTTAAAGAAATTAAATTTGTAACTCTTTTTATGCTGGCTAACCTGGTAAAACAAGACTTTTATTGAAAAAAAAATTTCTGCCCAATATTTATTTCTGTATCTTCCTTGACCTTATGGGAATGGTGAGTTATTTATTGCCCGTTATAGGCGAAACTGAAGACCTTTTATGGGCGCCTCTTTCCGCGATTATTTTTTATTTTTTATTTGGGAAAAAGAAATTTGGTTTGCTTGGAAGTATCTTTTCTTTTCTTGAAGAAATTTCTCCCGGGCTAGATTTCATTCCTACATTTACCATTGCCTGGTTTATCAGGAAAAAGGAGATTGAAAAGTTTGTATCAGGTGTCAATTCGTGAGAATAATGAAATTAATGAATTATTGATGAATTTCTGTTTTATACTGCAGCAGATTACCACATTTTCACATTTCCTCCACTCACGTATTTATTTCCTTTCAAATAGAAACGATATGGCAAAAGTGCATCTGCGCCCGCGCTTTCTACACCAATTCTTTTGCTAATTCCTATTTGTTCAGCCGGTATTTTTTTTGAGTCATCGAGCAAATAAATTTCATTATCTAAAAGATATAAGCCTGAATGATGTTTAAAAATGCCTAAAGATTTTCCTACATTTCCAGGACCACGTGTTAATGTTTTATCCAGTATTTTTTTGCCGGTTCTTTTCAGCATCACATCAATTCCTTCTAATGGTTCTATGGCACGAATCAAAACCGCATCCGGAATTTCTTTTTCATTCGTTACAATATTCAGCATTTGATGCATACCATAACATATATAGATGTAAGCGGTGCCAGCCGCAGTATACATGTGTTCATTTCGTGCTGTTCTTCTTCCTCCAAAAGAATGAGAAGCCTTATCTACAATGCCTGCGTATGCCTCAGTTTCAACAATTCTGCCCGAAGTAATTTGTTCATCGAGATACGTAACGATTATTTTTCCCAATAATTCTTTGGCAATTTGTACAACATCTTTCCGGTTGTAAAATGATAAACGAAGCTTCTTCATAAATTAAATTAAAATCAGCGTTTCAAAACTTTTGAGCGATTCATGGCAAAGTAAATTATATTTGTTTTGCAACATTTTTAAATGATTCAACCATCAACAATTGCTAGAAGAAATCATTACTGCCATCTCCTCTTATTTTAAAGCGCACCGGTTTATTGTCAAAAATAATTTGTGGAAATGGATATTCATTCCGGGAATTATTTATGCCTTACTTTTTGTGATTTGTATTTATTTTTTTTGGGAATCTACTGCTTTTATTATTGATTTTATTTTTACTCAAACCGGATTAAAAGCATGGCTTCAGAAAGAAAACCTGCATTGGTTAAATTTCATTTTTATTTTTGGCCAAATCATCCTGCAGCTTGTTTTAATGTTGCTTTATTTTTCCTGGTTCAAATATTTATTCCTGATTGTGGGCTCGCCACTATTTGCTTACCTGAGCGAGAAAACAGAAGCAATTCTTTTAAATACTGACTATCCGTTTTCAATAAAAAGATTTATTTCAGACATTCTACGGGGCATTCATATAGCAGTCCGTAATCTTCTCTGGCAAACGGTATACACTGTTTCTATTTTATTATTAGGACTCATTCCGATAGTTGGATGGGTCGCTCCGCTCGCTTCCTTATTTATTGAATGTTTCTATTTCGGTTTCTCTATGCTTGATTACACAAATGAGCGGAAAGGCCTTTCTGCTACCCAAAGTATTGATTTTATAAACCGGCATAAAGGATTGGCAATCGGTAATGGAATGATATTTTATTGCATACATGTAATACCAATTATCGGTTGGATATTTGCACCCGGATATGCTGTTGTTGCGGCTACTCTGAGTTTGCAGGAAAAGCAAAATAACAACTCAAGAATCTTACTTAAATAAAGAATTAATGGTTTATCTGGTTCCTTCATTTTTATCCGAAAATGCCGTTGATACAATTCCCGGTTATATAATAACGGCTTTAAAAAACTGCAGCGTGATTTTTGCAGAAAATGAACGGACCGCCCGGCGTTTTTTAAAATCGATGGATAAAGAAATAGTGATTGATGATTTTGAATGGCATTCAATTCATAAAGCTGAGGAAGAACAAGTAAGCGTTTTTAAAGAGAAAATAAAAGCCGGCAAAAATATTGCGATTATCAGCGAAGCCGGCTGTCCTGGAATCGCTGATCCAGGGCAAATATTAATTGCAGAAGCACAAAAAATGAATGCAGAAATAAAACCGCTGGTTGGTCCAAGTTCTATTTTACTGGCATTAATGGCAAGCGGTTTTAATGGACAACATTTTTGCTTCGTAGGTTATTTGCCAATAGACAATAGCGACCGGATAAAAAAAATAAAACAAATAGAAGAGGAATCGACAAGGAGAAAAAGCACGCAGATTTTTATAGAAACGCCTTATCGTAATAATAAAATGCTCGAAACGCTTTCGCAAACCTGCCATGCTTCCACCCGTTTGTGTGTTGCCGCAGAATTGACCTCTGCAAACGAATTCATCAAAACAAAAACTATTGCAGACTGGAAAAAGGAAAAGATTGATTTGCATAAAAAACCGGTAATTTTTTTGTTGATGGCGTAGAAACCGTTTTTAATTTTCTCTTCCACAGAATAGCAGCGAACAAATAAATAACGCTGTTTCGTGTTTTCGATTTGCAAAAAAATTACTTATGAATCAAAGGGAATTAATGAACGGGTTTCAGTTAGATATTATGATTGACATGAAGGATTAGAAGGCTTTTGCTTTTCTGAATGTTTGGAAATCGCCGCTATTGCAGAAATTGATGAAGTGAAAGTTCCATTTTTACATATTGCTCAATTAATCGCGAATAAAAAGGCGGTCAATCGTCCGAAGGATCAAATTGATGTAATCCAATTATAAAAGATTAGAAAATTAAGAGAAGAATCTTAACGTAGATAAAATTTTTGGTATCCGATAATCATCGGATTCGATGTCTCCTTAGAAATAAAAAAGGGAGAAAAAATCTCCCTTTTACTATAAATAAGATAATAATTTATTGAAACTGAACTGAAATTTGTTTTGCCAGTTCCACCATCTTTTTAACTCCTTCTTCCGGCAAATTTCCTTTCTTAAACTCTGCAAGAACTTCCGGCAATTTAGTTTCCATTTCCAGTAAAAACTGTTCTTCAAAATCCTGAACTTTTTTTACGGCCACATTGCTGATCAATCCGTTTGTACCGAGATAAATAATGGCCACTTGTTTTTCTACCGGATAGGGAGAAAACTGCGGTTGTTTTAAGATTTCCACGTTTCTTGCTCCTTTATCCAATACAGATTTCGTAGCCGCATCGAGATCGCCACCAAATTTAGAAAACGCTTCCATTTCACGATATAATGCCTGGTCGAGTTTTAATGTTCCTGCTACTTTCTTCATCGATTTAATCTGCGCATTTCCACCCACACGGCTTACAGAAATACCTACGTTGATTGCAGGACGAATACCGGCATTAAACAGGTTTCCTTCCAAAAATATCTGTCCGTCAGTAATTGAAATCACGTTGGTAGGAATATAAGCAGATACATCACCAGCCTGGGTTTCAATGATTGGCAATGCTGTCAAAGAACCACCTCCTTTTACCAAATGTTTGATATTTTCAGGAAGGTCATTCATCTTTCTGGCAATCTCATCTTTTGATACAATTTTCGCTGCTCTTTCCAGTAAACGGCTGTGCAAATAAAATACATCACCAGGATAAGCTTCACGTCCGGGAGGTCTTTTCAATAACAACGAAACTTCGCGATAAGCCACAGCCTGTTTGCTCAAATCATCAAAAATAATTAAAGCAGAACGGCCGGTATCACGGAAGAATTCGCCAAGAGCAGCACCGGCAAAAGGAGCATAAAACTGTAACGGTGCAGGTTCTGAAGCGGAAGCAGCAACGATGGTCGTATATTCCATTGCGCCATTATCTTCCAAAACTTTCATCACGTTTGCAATCGTAGATGCTTTTTGTCCGATTGCTACATATATACAATAAACCGGATTTCCGGCTTTATAAAATTCTTTCTGATTGATAATGGTATCAATACAAATGGCACTTTTCCCGGTTTGACGGTCGCCAATTACCAATTCACGCTGGCCACGACCAATGGGAATCATCGCATCAATTGCTTTAATACCAGTTTGCAAAGGTTGTTTTACTGGCTCACGAAAAATAACCCCTGGAGCTTTACGTTCCAATGGCATTTCATACAATTCGCCGGTAATCGGGCCTTTGCCGTCAATGGGCTCACCGAGGGTATTAATAACACGGCCGGCAAGTCCGTCACCTACTTTTATAGATGCGATTTTGCCAGTGCGTTTTACAGTATCTCCTTCTTTTATGTCGCCGCTTTCGCCCATAAGAACCACGCCCACATTGTCTTCTTCCAGATTTAGGGCGATTGCTTTTACACCATTTGCAAATTCAACCAGTTCACCTGAACTTACATTGTTTAAACCATAAATGCGGGCAATACCATCGCCCACTTGCAACACAGTTCCTATTTCTTCAAGATTGGATTCTACATCCAGATTGCTTAGTTGGCTTTTAAGAATTGCCGAGATTTCATCGGGTTTTATGTCAACCATATTTTTTCGTTTTTTTAAGGGTGCAAAGGTAAGTAAAGCAAAATCAAATACAAAAGAGAAAAACAGTTGAAATGAAAGAAAATGTTGTATTTTTTGAAAAAAATAAATATTAGATGTTACTCAAGTCATCTAATACAAATTTATGTTACCAAATTGGTAACATGTTACTGTATTCGCAGTAAGAAATGAGAATTATCGCTATTAAAACGCTTAAAGATTATTCGGAAAAATTTCCAGCAGCAAAAGAATCGTTATATGGCTGGAAGGAAGAGATGGAAAACGATATATGCGAAGCGTCAAATGAGTTAAAATCAAAGTATAGAAGTGCTTCCGTTCTTACTAAGAAAAGAGTTGTATTTAATATTCATGGCAATAGTTTCCGATTATTAGTTGATATTGAGTATCGTTTGAAATTTGTTTTTATAGTGTGGTTTGGCACCCACGAACAATATGATAAAATAGACGCAAAAAAATAGCTTATGTTAAGACCTATAAAAAATGACGAGCAATATGAAGAAGCATTGGGAAGGATTTATACTCTGATGCATAAGGATGTTAAGGAAAGTTCAAAAGAATCAGATAAACTGGAGATTTTAGTAATTTTAGTAAAGGATTACGAAAATGAACATTTTCCTATTCCCAAGCCTAATCCTATTGAAGCAATTAGATTCCGGTTAGAACAAATGGAGATGTCAGAGGAAGAATTATCCGAAATCTTGGGTTATCGTTCCCGTAAATCGGAGATATTATCCGGCAAAAGGAAATTAAGCCTGAAAATGATTCGTAAATTAAATGACGTATTGCATATTCCTGCGGAAGTTTTAATACAACCATATTAAAAAATAACGCGATTATCCTTACTCCTTCCCGAAATTTCAAGAAACAAACTCCTTCAATACCTCAGCTTCATTATGTTTCTGGTCTTTTGCACCATATAATAAAGTAACCGGCCCTTGTTTCAGGTGTTCTTTTAAAACTGAAACCGGTTCCTTATTTTCTTTTAATTCATGCTGATATTTTTTTTGAAATTCCTTCCATTTTTCCGGATCATGATTAAACCATTTACGCAATTCTGTAGATGGAGCAATATCTTTTAGCCAAAGATCTGCTGCTGCTTTTTCTTTTGTTAGTCCGCGTGGCCATAAGCGATCCACTAAAATCCGAAAACCATCTTTTGGGTCAGGCTTTTCATACACCCTTTTTATTTTAATGTTCATTTTCGCCTATTTTTTTATTTCTAAATATACTTAAAAATAAGAATCACAATTATTCTTTTGTTTGCTGAACAGAAAAGAAGAAAATAATTCTTTTCATTGCAATAATGCCTGTATATCCGGATCGGCCTGTAAATTGTTCATCTGGCGCATGATCCATGGAAAACGATAGGCTACTCTAGCAGATATTGGCTGAATGGTAAATAATACCGGATTTGGAAGACATGAAGCGATCATGGCTGCTTCTTTCCTGGATAAGTTTTTTGCAGGTTTTTTGAAATAATGCATTGCCGCGCTTTCAACACCAAAAATTCCTTCTCCCGTTTGAGCCACATTCAGGTACATTTCCAAAATTCTTTTTTTACCCCAAATGTGTTCTATCATAAAAGTAAAATACACTTCCAGGCCTTTTCGAAAATAACCACCATGTTGCCATAGAAAAACATTTTTTGCTACCTGCTGGCTGATGGTGCTTGCCCCTCGCAATGATTTACTTTTTTGATTGTGTTTCATGGCTTTTTGAATGCTTTTAAAATCAAAACCATTATGGTCGGGAAACAACTGATCTTCTCCTGCAAGCACGGCAAGTTTAATATTAGCGCCCATTTCATCATAAGGAATATAATCCCTGTGAAGACCGCTTCCGGTGGTTAAACTACTGATTTGGGTAATAGTAATGGGTGGATTTACCCATTTGCATAAAACAATATAAAACACTGAAAAAAGAAATCCATATAAGATGATTTTTAAAAAAGTTCGTATCACTCTTCTCATTAAGCCGCGTTTTCTAAAGTAGGGTTTTTTGTCCAACAAAAATTAATTTATTATTTCATTTTAATGTAACTGAGCCTGTATTTATCGCCAAGCTTCATCGTTTTATTGCCGCTTTTCATCAGCAAATAACCAACACCGGCAAGGGCTGCAGCTCCGATAACCAATTCTGGCCTTGCATAATAACGTGTATTTGGTTTTGCAAAAATCCAGGTAATTAATCCTGCAGTAGTCAATAAAACCCCACCACCAAAAAGCGCTGCGCCTGAACTATTCCAGTTAAAATTTTTGCGGTTCCTGCCAAAAGAAATAATATCGTGATAATTTACCCCAAAATGATATTGGGCAACCGTATCTAAAATAAAAACGCCGAGGTTGGTATAAACACGCCTTACATCATATTGAACCAAAAAAACAGAATCCTTTTCGATGGAAGTAACATACGCTTCATAATATCGTGTGTTTGTAGAAAAATCCATTTCGCTTCCCGGGTAAAAAGATTGTATCGTCCGGTTATTTTTTTTGAGAATGAGCAGGTCATTTTGCGCAGCACACGATGAAGCAAAGAAAACCCCAGCAAATAGAATAAATAGGATACGCATCACGTTACAATTTTTTCATGAAAAACAAAACTCCGAAAAGAAGAACTGTTCCAAAGATCGCCAATATTAACCCGGATATTTTATTGATCAGCCGGATATTTTTTATCGTTAATTTTTTGCTGAGTTTGCCTGCGATCGAAACTTTTACGATATCTGCAGACATATTTAAAATAAGCGCAGTTGCAAAAATAATGATCCGGTCGCGAATGCTGTGTGAAACTGCGATGGCAGTAGCAGCAGTGAGCCAGAACGCCATCACAGCAGGATTTAATGTATTTAATAAAAAACCCTGTAAGGCAATCTTTGCGTGATCGCTGCTTTTTAATGGAGGTAATGCCAGGTCTTCCGGATGTATATGTACTTTTTTGAAAAAGATATAGTAAATACCCATACTAATCAAAAAAGCGCTTCCTGCAATTCCGATCTGCACTTTAAAATCAAGCAGGGTAGTAACCAGTTCTGAAAAGAGATTGCTTAAAACAACCAACAAAAAATCGCTGATCCATACTCCAATTACAAAACTAAAACCGCCGGCTCTCCCATTATTGATGCTTTGTTTGATGACTGTAAATATAACAGGGCCTACTGATATTACCAGCAACAATCCCATCGCCAACCCTTTTAGTATTGCTTCAATAATATCTACCATTTAGAAATAAAGCGTTTTAATTTTAAATAAAAAGGAAGCAGTTTAAAAAATTAAAGATAGTAAAAGAAGATTTCTTGAGATAAATAAATCAGGCCCGGGCTTGTTTTAAAAATTTTTGCCACTCATCGAGCATTTTGCCTTTCAACACTCGCGGAAATTTATGCTGGCCGCCTACTTTTCCCTTGTAGCGCATAAAATCCATAAAAGTATCTTCGCTAAGTACATCTACAAATATTTCTTTTAAAGCATGATTTCTTTCCACCTCATAATCATCATTCAGTTCTTTTAGCCTTTTATCAATCAGTGCTTTTAGTGTTTCCGAATTTACATTGTCATCAGTAGCAATGAACCAATGATGTGCAAAAAAATCTCCATAAGGAACGCCGGCAACAGTAAATTCGCCAATAG
>JBQCFO010000431.1:0-2653 GCA_051959055.1 Ginsengibacter sp.
CCGGCAGATACGGTCAGGTATGATTCATCAGACTATGAGCTTGCTTTGAAAATAATAGAGTTTAACAGGATAAAAAATGAGCTTGGGTTGATTCTTCAAAACAGGATTTCAGGAAAAGATTCATCGTCTCAAGCAAGAATCGCCACGTTAGAAAAAGACCTGGATGAATTAAGAAAGGAGAATATTGAAATTACGAAAGAAAATGCGCGTTTGAATGAAATGATAGGTCAACAGCTTGAGAATAAACAAAAAGAGAATGAACAAAAACCCGCATCTGAGAAAAATAAACAACAATCGGCATCATCTTTGCCTTTATTGGTTTCGCATTTAAGATTTGTGGCTTATCATAATGAAAAGAAGACCGGAATAGCCTCCGAAACAAACAAATTGGCCGGCTCATTTGAAATAAATGTGAAGTCGCAGAATACGTTTGCAAAAATTTTTGTAGTAATAGTACAACCTGATGGAAAGGTACTTTTGAATGCAGGTAGTACTTCAACGTTTGAAACGGCTTCGGGAAAGAAAGGTTATACTGCAGTGTTGACTTTTGATAATCAGACAGACAATCATAAACGCTTACAATTTTCGCTGAATTCAGATAATTTGCAAAAAGGAAAATATATCATGCAAATATATCATGAAGGAATTATGATAGGGCGCCTTGAAAAGACACTGTATTAAAATGATTTTGATTCTTAGATTTTTTTTTAATGAACAAACTACCTACTTCTTCCAAATGGAATACTAAAGACGGACATTCACCTGTTGTTGCTTTTTTAAATCAAATCGGGCAGCTTTCTGAAGAAGCCGTGCATGATTTTGATGAGCATACTTTTCCATTATTTATTGAAAAAAGAAAACTGTTATTAAAGCCTGGATCAATGGCCGATCATTTTTATTTTATTGTAAAAGGAGTAATACAGGGTTGTATTAAAGATGATGGAAAACTGATGACGACCTGGATCAATGAAGAAAATGAGATTGTAGGTTCTATCCGTACATTGGGTACCAATGAACCTTGCCGGGAATATCTGCAGGCCCTGGAAGATTGTGAACTGGTAGCGATTCCGGTAGCTTTTACTGAATTGGCTTTTGACAAATATCCTGAAACCAATCTCATTGCCCGCCGCCTTTGGGAGCATAACTATCGTGGCGCAGAAGACAGGGCATATATATGCCGGATATCTTCAGCAGAAAAAAAATATAAATATTTTTTGGAAAGGCAGCCTAACCTGGTAAACAGGATTTCCTTAAAATACATTGCTTCTTATCTTGGAATGACCCTCGAAACCTTGAGCCGGGTAAGAAGTCGTCAAAATAAAGGTTGATCTATATCAATAATTTCGAATATTATTTTTAATCCTGGTTTTCGAAATTCCTGATTAATATCAGTTGAAAGCCGCGCCCTTGCTTGCTTTTTAGAAAAAGCATCTATTCTTATTAAAGCCGCCTTAACATTTCATCAAAGGCTTTGCATTTAAAATTTATATACTACCAGAAGCGGCTATTCGTTTATTGCGGAGATTCAACCCTAACGAATTCAATCCAATGATACCCTTATTGCACAGTTTTGAAAAAAACTTTGAAAGAAGTCCCTCTTATAAAAGATCTTTCTATCCTTCTTTGAAGGTTTTACTGGTTTTGCTTGGTTTACTTTTAACCGGTATCGGATTCGCATCCAGAAACTCATTACTGTCTCCTTATGCTTTATCTGTTTCAGCGGTTACTACCCGAAGCTGTATTGGTGGAAGTACCGGAACAATCACTGCCAGCGGTAGCGGTGGCACCTACTCAAATGGTTACAGCTACAGTTATAGCATCAATTCTGGTTCTTATCAATCAAGTGGAAGTTTTACCGGATTGCCCGCTGGCACTTACACCATTAAAGTGAGAGATAATAACAATACCACGAATGTGGCTTCCACAACTGCAACGGTATCTGAATATGCGTATTCAACCGGAAGTCAAACTCTTGCCGGGTCAAATTCATGGGTTGGGCATGCTTATGGAGGAATGACTTTAAATAGTAGTTATTATGCCGGATCATTTACTGAAAGTGAAACCTTTGATGAAAATTTTGGAGGAAATACAACGTGTTTCCAGGTAAATGCGAATTTGGTGACCAGTTCTATTTATACGGAAGGCTTTTCTGTAAGATTCAGAATGAATTCTACAAAGAATGGCCTCTATACTTATGATTTGGGTTCAGATGATGGAAGCAGATTGTATGTTGATGGAACATTAGTCTATAATAATTGGAGTGATCATTCTTTTTCATCTTCTCCCCGGGTTTTAATGAATCTTTCAGGAAGCAGTTCTTTAGTTTATGAATATTATGAAAACAGTGGTGCAAATGAAGTAGCTTTTTTGAACCCCACATTGATATTAGCAAATAACCTGACGACGAATATTTCTCAAACGATTTGTAGTGGTGGAAGCTCTGCTCTTATCAGCGGGGATAGTTTTGGCGTACTTCCTTCGGGTTTGACAAGCGGAGTGTATCAATGGAGTTATAGTACCAGTTTGGGAGGAGCGAGAACCAATCTTGCATCGGGCACGGGAGCTACTTTTAAACCAGATCTTACCAAAGCGCCTTTTAATAGTCCGGGAACCTATTACGTGTATCGGAGTGCTTCTGTAACAAGTTCAAATA
>JBQCFO010000432.1:0-6879 GCA_051959055.1 Ginsengibacter sp.
TAGAAAGTCAGATCAGGCAATTAATTGCCAGGTTAGAAGCATTTGTTGCTAATCGAAAAATTAACAGGATTGAAGGTAGAATCCTGACTTCGATTTTAGATGCTGCATTAAGAGAAAATAGAGAAGGAGATAAAAAAGGCACCATCAGAGATCTCGAACTATTTCAAGCAATAACAAAGTTTTTTATAAGAAGCAATAACATATCAAAAGAGCTTGTTTCTGGCGCTCAAAAAATTATCAACCAGCTTAAAGACATAGAAGGCAGTGCTGACAATTTAAAGACGGATAAATTAAGCAACTCAAAAACGAACGATATAAGTGAGTCAAAAGAAATGAGAAGCTTTAATATTTATGGAAATTATCCTAATCCATTTAGTACTTCAACTACCATTTCATTTGATTTAGTAGATCAGAGCTATATTAAATTGTTCATTTACGATGAAAGTGGCAGGATGGTTACTACTCTTTTGGATCAAACTTTACCAGCAGGGTTGCACAACATTACATGGCAACCCGGAAACCTCCCTGCTGGTGTATATTTCGCGCAAATAAGAAAGGGAAACTTCATTAAGACGAGTCGTATGATGCATGTAAAATAACAAGCATTGACAGAATAAAGCGGGTTCAGTTTACATTAAATTATCCTCCATATCAGGAAAGCAGGTCTCTGTACCTGTGCAAGAGCGTTACTATGTACAAAAGCGTTACTTGTCTTTATTGTAAAACCTTTATCATAAGCATTCAATCTAATCTTCTTTGGTGAAAAACAAATGGTTATCAGACCTATACTTCCCAAAATTGATTGAAATCCTACAATTGTTCCAAGATAATTTTAAACAAACTTTTATTTAGATTAATTTTCCCTTAAATGCTTTGATTTTTTGATTTTTATGATTCTTATGATTTAGAAATAGCGTAATCAAAAAAATCACATGAATCACATAAATCACCGTTCAGACAATTAGCGAGTTCAGACAATCATGACTTCGTGTGCCCCTGGCTTCGTAGGAAAAAATCCTTTCAAAGACTTTAGCAAAAAAAAATAAATTATAAAAATATTTGCGAAACCGAAAAGTTGCACATATATTTGCAACCGATTAGTTTCTTAAATAAATTTTTAAACAATAAACAAAATGAGGCGGGACATATTTCAAGCTATTGCAGACCCGACAAGGCGGGCAATTATCGCCCTAATTGCATTACATGCAATGACCCCTAACGCCATTGCTGAAAACTTCAACACCACGCGGCAGGCTGTATCAAAGCATTTACGCATTCTGACAGAATGCGAGCTTGTAAAACAGGAATTCCGGGGCCGGGAAATTTTCTACTCTCTTGAAATTGACAAAATGAAAGAAATAGATAAATGGCTGGAACAATACCGGAAGATTTGGGAAAGCCGCTTTAATCAATTGGACCTAGTATTATCAAACATAAAAAACAAAAAAAATGAAAAATGATTTGCTATTTGAATTTACCGTTGACAAAACAACCAAAATGGTATTTATAACCCGGGAGTTTGATGCCGGACTTTCGCTGGTTTGGGATGCTTTTACAAAGCAGGAATATCTTGACCAATGGGTAGCACCTAAACCCTACACATCAAAAACAAAATACATGAATTTTGAAGTTGGCGGAAAAAGATTTTATGCTATGGTAAGCCCTGATGGACAGGAGCGATGGGCCATCCAGGAATATACTTCCATTACCCCAAAAACCAATTTCAAATTGTATAATGCTTTTGCAGACGAAGATGAAAATCCCGAATTGCCGGGTTCTGATTGGGATTATAATTTCAGCGAACAAAATGGACCCGATAGCTATCGGGTTACAAAAGTGAGTATTTCTATTTATAATGAATCCCTGGAACGGTTAGAAAAATTGGAAGAAGGTTTCAAAATAGGAATGACCATGTCATTGGATAACCTGGATAATTTATTGGCAACCTTATCACAAAAATGATTTACGTTTTTAAAACTTCGGTTAAAACTAAAATACAGTCAAAAGAAACTCAAACCATATATTGACAAAATGTTGCCACGGGCAAAATGGAACTTCGATCTTCAAGACGTTGACAACATTTTGCGTATCGACAGTGAAGAAAATATCGTTTTGAGAATAACAGACTTGCTGAATATGCACAAATTTTGCTGCGAAGAATTGGAATAAGTAATCATTAAAAACAACTGAAAAATGATAGGATGACACGTATCAATCCTTGCATCCACTTTAATGAAAAAGCCAAAATGATGTTAACAGGTACACGCGCATTGCCTTGCCAATCCTGATGGCAAAAATAAGAAGGATGAGAGTGTTTGCTGCGGCAGACGAAGAAATAGGAGCTTTTGTTGTTTTCCAAATATCAATACGTTTCGCATTCAGCCCCTATGATTGTCGTATTCAGACTGCAGGCAATCCGTATTTCTTCACGAGATTTGAATGATAATAAAACACATACAATATGAGAAAAATAGTTCTCTTATCCATGATCACATTAGATGGAGTGATGCAGGCACCAGGAGGCCCTAAGGAAGACACATCTGGCGGTTTCAAATATGGCGGTTGGACTGAACCATATGGTGACGAAGTGTATGGCAAGGTGGTGCAACAGGAGCTTCAACCTGCAGATTATCTTTTAGGCCGAAAAACATTTGAAATCTGGGCCGGCTACTGGCCTGAACATGGAGATTTTTGGCCGGGTATTAACGAAGGGACAAAATATGTGTTTTCCAAAAGCATGAAAAAGTCCGACCCGTTAGTCACCGGCTGGAAAAACTCAGTAGTTATAAAAACTGTGGCAGATATTAAAAATCTCAAATCCCGAAAACATTCGGGATCAAAAGGTTCTGACATCCAGGTTTGGGGCAGCAGTGAGCTCGTCCAGTTGCTTCTGAAGAATGATCTGGTGGATGAACTAAGGCTGAAAATTCATCCCCTGACTTTAGGCCAGGGCAAAAAGCTTTTTGGTAAGGGAGCGATCCCGGCAGCATTTACATTAACAGAAAGCATTGTTACTGCAACTGGAGTAATTATTGCCACTTACAAGCGAGCAGGAAAAGTTAAGACCTGCACTATTGAAGCCTAAGAATTGCCGGCATGAGCTGCGATGCTTTCCCCGAGTAACAAAAAAATATCCAAATTTTGATTTTTTGAAAGAAGACGTAATGTCAGTAAAAATCAACAACAAGTGGCTCCTTTTATTCTGAAATCCTCCGGTAATCCACTTATAAAAGTGGTACCCTTTGGACTGAAATGGGTGGTATACTTTGCTGTGAAATAAGTGGTATACTATGGAGTGAAATATCCACACGATCAAAAACAAAAAAGCAACAAGCAAGAGGGAAAAATGCGAAAATTATCGCTTTTCATAGCGACAAGTTTAGACGGCTACATTGCGAAGCCAAATGACGACCTCAGTTTTTTGAAATTGGTAGAAAAAGAGGGAGAAGACTATGGTTATCCAGACTTCATCGCAACCATTAAACCGGTCATCACATCCGGAACATTTCTGCCGTCTTTCCAACCTTAATTATTATTGGTAGAAAAACTTATGATTATATCCTTAAAGAAATTGGTTCTGCTCATTATGGCGACGAACAAAAAGATATCACTCCAAGACCTAACAGGTTTTTGAAACCTGTTAGGCCTGTGAAAACTCTTTATTGTACTTCGACTTATATTCTATTGGCGACAAACCTGTAACCCGGCTAAAAACTTCCCTGAATGCTTTTGTATCACAATAGCCGGCATCATACATAACCTCATTGACCGTTTTACGGGAATTTTCAAACTGCTTTTTTGCAGCTTCAATTCTGACCCTTTGCAAATAATCGAGTGGACGAAGACCAGTAGCTTTTATAAATCTTCTGTCAAAATTTCGTCTTCCAACAGCTAAATCCATTGACAGTTTTTCAATAGAAATCTTTTCCTGGTAATTTTCTTCGATGTATTGCTGGGCTTTCAAAACTATATCATCATGGTGCTTTTTATGTCCTTTAAATATTGAAAACTCCGCCTGCAAATTTCTAAATAAATCTATCTGAAAATATTTAGCACAATGAATAGCAGTTTGACGGTCATAAAATTTTTCAACTAAATACATCAATAAATGCAAAAAAGAATAAGCTCCCCCATTGGTATAAATCCCATTTTCATCGGTTATTAATTTATCCGTTTGTAAGTTTACACCAGGATATAATTCCCGAAAATTTTCAGACAATGCCCAATGGGTAGAGCAGGTTTTCCCATCTAAAATTCCTGTGGCAGCTAACATAAAACCACCTGCACACATGCTTGCCACTTCTGCACCTTGCTTATATTGCTCCTTTATCCAATCAATCAGAAGTCTGTTATTTTTAGTGGCTTTTTCGTAACTACGAATTAAGGATGCAGGAATGAGGATAAGGTTTGTTTTGCCAACTTCATCAATAGCTAAATGATGCTGAATGGTCAGAATACCATTGTTTAATAAATCTTTCCTTTTTGCCCCAACTAATTTTACCTTAAAAACGGCAGTTTTACCTTTCTTCTCCACAAAGGTATTTGCTTCGTTAAACACCTGATAAGCTCCTACAATGCAAGCAATAGTGCTCATGGTAGTTTGTTCATCGGGTACTAAAATGCTCAAATGTTTCATTACCGTTTTTACAGCAAAGATAAAAATAGCGGATGTCCAAAACAACCCTTTAGAATGTCTAAATAGCACACCAGTCGGTTGCAATTTGGCAATTACTTTTGTAACAGAAAATTAAGATAAAATGAAAAGTTATTTATTCGAAATAGAAACCCGAAAATCTGCCAAAGAAGTGTTTGAGTTATTGTTAAAAATAGAAAAATGGTGGTCGGGCATTTATGATGAAACCATTATTGGTAAAAGCAAAAAAGTGAATGACGAATTTACTTTTTCTGCCGGTGGAGGAGTACACTTTTCCAAACAAAAATTAGTTGAGCTAATACCTTACAAAAAAATAGTTTGGGAAGTAACAGAAAGTAACCTGTCATTTTTAGACAATCCAAAAGAATGGGAATATACAAAGCTGCAATTTGATATTATTGAAAAAGGTAAAAATGAAACCAAAATAATTTTTACCCATGAAGGCTTAGTGCCTGATATAGAGTGTTACGAACAATGTACAAATGCCTGGACACAGTACTTCAAAAACCTTCAAATGATACTCGAATGAAACGCATCATAAAATTTGCGTTAGCATTTTCTATACTCTCATGTAATGAAAACAGAAATTCTTCAGAAAACAATTTAAAAACAAATAATATGGCAAGTAAAAACTACACATCAACTATTTTGGTTAATAAATCTGCTCATGATGCATTTAATGCAATAAAAAATTTCAGAGGTTGGTGGTCGCAAGAAATAGAAGGCAATACCGACAAGCCTGGAGAAACTTTCTTTTATCATTACAAAGATGTGCATCTGTGCAAAATCAAATTGATTGAAGCGGAAACAGATAAGAAGCTGGTATATCAAGTGATAGATAACGAGTTTAACTTTACAAAAGATAAAACAGAGTGGATAAACACCAAATTGATTTTTGAATTACAGTCTGAAGACGGCCAAACTAAAATCGTATTTACCCACGAAGGGCTTGTGCCGGAATATGAATGCTATGCTGTTTGTAATGACGCCTGGACAAGTTACATACAAGGAAGTTTGAAAGACTTTATTGAAAAAGGAACCGGAAAACCCAATGCCAAAGAGGGTGGTCTTAATGCTGAATTAGTTGAAAAATGGGGACTTCCGAATAAATAAACAACGAACGCTAACACGGGTTGCAATGTAAAGCGGTGTGAATGGGACGTGTCACCCCGAACCACATTAATGAACCGGTCGTGGAGATGAATACCGCGGGCGGAGGGCGCAAGGTTGAGTTCCATCCCTTGTTAGTCTCCCAATAATACACGGAGGCCTTGCGGCTGCTTCACAAGACTCACCTTGGCAATTTTTCCCTCAGCAAACCAAACACCCACGTCCCCAAAATAGCGCTCAAGAGAGTAACAATCACTACTAAAGCGCCGGTACCTATTTGGGCGAATAACGGGCCCGGGCATGCACCTGTCAACGCCCAGCCGAATCCGAAAATAAGACCTCCATATATTTGCCCTTTATTCAATTTCTTTGGATGAAATTCTATCTTTTCGCCATAGATGGTTTTGATGTTGAATTTTTTGATGATGAAAACAGAAATCATACCGGTTACTATTGCGGACCCTATAACTCCGTACATGTGAAAGCTGGCAAGGTGAAACATTTCCTGGATCCTGAACCATGAAATCACTTCTGATTTTACCAATATGATTCCAAACAGAATTCCTGCAAATAAATATTTTATATTGAACCACCATGGGTGATGCAAAACAGACTCGTTGATGCAGATTTCATCCAGCGAGCTAACTTCAAAGTCCGTGTTTGTTTCTATTTCTGTTGCTATTTCCATTTCCGCCTGTGGATGATTCATTAGATTAAAGTTTTAAAATAAAAGGTAAAAGAAGATTAGACATCATAAAGCCGCCAGCCATAAAACAGATGGTTGCAATGAGCGATGGCAGTTGCAAATTGGAGATGCCCATGATAGAATGACCGGATGTACAACCGCCCGCATACCTCGTGCCGAAGCCAACCATAAAGCCTCCACCCACAATCAGGATAAGCCCTCTTGCCGTTAGCAACTGATGCCAGTTAAAAAGCTCGGATGGTACCGAAGAGTGTAGATCATGGATACCATATGCTGAAAATTCAGAAACGATGTGTGGATTGATTTGCATTGGTTCTCCGTTCATGAGAAATGTGGCTGCTATAAAACCTCCTGCCAAAATTCCACCCACAAAAAATAAGTTCCAGGCTTCCTTTTTCCAGTCGTAATG
>JBQCFO010000433.1:0-4053 GCA_051959055.1 Ginsengibacter sp.
TATCACCGGTTTTTGTACAGAAACGGAAGAAGATCATAAAGAAACTTTGAGCCTTTTTGAATATTGTGAATATGATCTTGCCTATATGTATTTTTATTCTGAACGTCCTGGAACACTTGCTGCCAGAAGATTTCCTGATGATGTACCACTAGAGGTGAAAAAAAGAAGGCTGCAGGAATTAGTGGCTTTGCACCGCATCCATTCATTGAAAAGTATGCAGCGTGATTTGGGAAAAACATTTAAAGTTTTGATAGAAGGAGATTCCAGAAAAAGCAATGAGCATTGGGCAGGAAGAACCGATCATAATAAAATGGTCGTGTTTCCAAAAACAGGAAATCTGAATACAGGAGATTATGCGGATGTGTTTATAGAAAGCTGCACAGCAGGTACCTTGATGGGTATTGCAAAAGAAGAGATTAAAAAAGATTTTTAAAATTATTTAGAAAAAAATGGATCAGCAAGCAATAAAAAACAGGTTTGGAATCATTGGTAATTCACCCGGTTTGGTATACGCATTGGATGTGGCAATACAGGTTGCAAATACGGATTTGAGTGTTTTAATAAATGGCGAAAGCGGCGTAGGAAAAGAAGTCTTTTCGCATATTATTCATTCCCTTTCTGCACGAAAGCATAATCCTTTTATTGCAGTAAACTGTGGCGCAATTCCTGAAGGCACCATAGATTCAGAGCTTTTTGGCCATGAAAAAGGATCATTCACGGGTGCTGTTGAAAGCCGCAAAGGATATTTTGAAACTGTAAACAGCGGTACTATTTTTTTGGATGAAATAGGCGAGCTTCCTTTGGGAACACAAGCACGTTTATTGCGTGTACTGGAAGCAGGAGAATACATTCGTGTAGGCTCTTCGAAAGTGCAGAAAACGGATGTAAGAGTAATTGCGGCAACCAACAAAGATCTGCTTGAATATACACACACCGGAAGGTTTCGCGAAGATTTATATTATCGTTTAAACACAGTTCCCATAAGGGTTCCGGCCTTACGCGACCGTAAAGAAGACATTCCCTTATTGTTCAGAAAATTTGCTGTTGATTTTGCAGAAAGATATAAAGCGCCACCTGTACAGTTGACGGATGATGCGAGAGAAGTTTTAGTCGATTATCCGTGGCCGGGAAATGTAAGAGAATTAAAAAATATAGCAGAGCAGGTATCCGTTCTGTCAAAGGATAAATCTATAGATGGCGGACAGTTGCGAAAATTTTTGCCGCTTACAAATTTCAATCGTTTACCGGTTCTTGCCAATCATCAGCAGGGAATTAACCAAAAAGAATTTGCAAACGAGCGTGAAATTCTCTACAAATTATTTTTTGATGTAAAGAAAGATGTAACAGAATTGAAAAGAATGTTTTTTGAGGTGTTGCAAAATCCTTCAGTAAATGATCGTCATTTCGCAAACGAATCCATGTTGAATGATTTTCGTGAGGAACAAAGGCCTCCGGCAATTACATCCGGACAACCAATGGTTCTGAATAGTAATAATATAGATGAACACCAGGAGGTGGAAGAATCGTTGAGTATTATGGATGCTGAAAAAGACCTCATCATTAAAGCCTTAAAAAAACACCGTGGTAAAAGAAGAGATGCTTCCGGAGACCTTGGAATCAGCGAGAGAACGCTTTACAGAAAATTGAAGGAGTATAATATTAATGAGTAAGTTTTTAATTATTCAATTAGTAAATTAGTAACTGCCTCAACATTCAACTTTGAACTTTGAACTTTAAACCTTGAATCTTAAATATTGAACCTCGAACTTTGAACATCAACCTTCAACATGAACTAAAGTAAATGAAACCTTCCTCAATTATAAAACTTTTTGCATTATTAGGTTTTCTTTTCCTGATATTCAGCTTTGCTACGTGTAAATACTCTTTTAAAGACACCTCTCCTATTCCGCCTGAAATAAAAACATTCAGGGTCAATCTGTTCGAGAACAGAGCACGCTATGTAAACCCAACAGTGGCACCGGCGCTCACACAACAATTAAGGCAAAAAATTATCAGCCAAACAAGATTGCGGGAAACAAAAAATGATGATGCCAATTATGATATTAGTGGCTACGTTTCCGATTGGAGCGTTACTACAAGCGGTGTGGCGAACCAGTCTGCCGGCACAAACAGATTGAATGTTACTTTTCATTTAATCTTTAAAAATACAGTAGATCCGGATCCTTCAAAAAGTTTTGAAACAGACCTTACCAGCAATTATGATTTTCCTGCAAATCTGACTTTGCAGCAGGCTGAAACAAATAAAATGGATAATATTCTTAAAACCGTTACAGATGCTATCTTTAATAAAATATTTTCAAACTGGTAATAACACAATTTGATGAATACATCCACAAATTACGCGGCGCAGTTTTACTCAAATACGGATAACGATTTAGAAGTTCTTGAAAAAAATGTACGCGATTTCCCTGCAAGTTCCGTTGCGCGTTTTTTGCTTTTGTATCATCATAAAAAAAATAACCATCCCGCTTTTGCAGAACTGGCCAAACAAACAGCGATATATTTAAACAATCCCATTTGGAGTGAATATCAGTTATGGCAAATCGGTAATCCAACAGAAAACGTTACGGACGAAACAATTAATACGGAAGAATTACCGACTACAGTAAACGAAGACCTGCCCGATGGTCAGGCGGGAATAATCGAAATTCCCACTTCAGAAATCCCTTCTTTTCATGAAGAAAATAAAGAAAATTCTTTTACAGAAATAAAAGATGAAGAAGAATTACCAACTTCAGTAAACGAAGACCTGCCCGAAGGTCAGGCGGGAATAATCGAAATTCCTACTTCAGAAATTCCTTCTTTTGATGAAGAAAATAAAGAAATTTATTCTGAAAATACAACCGGGGAAGAAGAATTACCGCCTTCAGTAAAGGAAGAAATAATTGAAATTCCTTCTTCAGAATTAGTGCCCGGAAATGTGGACAATAAAGATGATCATACAGAAGATATCGACCAGCCGAAAGAAGCAGAAACCGAACCCTTGACAGAAGATGAAAAAAATATTCAATCGGAAGATCATAATTTATCAGAAGAAGAAAATGTGGCTGAAGAGAAACCGGTTTCAGACATAAAAGTTCCTGATGAAGTAATTGATTCTTCCAAAGTAAATGTGAATTCTAATGAAGAGGAGTATGATACGGTTGCTTTTGAACCACTTCATACGGTGGATTATTTTGCCTCGCAGGGAATTAAAATAAATGAAGAAGCGCTTGCAAACGATCACCTCGTTAAACAGGTAAAAAGTTTTACTGCGTGGTTAAAAAGCATGAAAAAGTTGCATCCGGGGCAAATGCCTGAACAAAATGAAGTAATTGAAAAAATTATCCAGGCTTCTTCTGAGTCTTCCAATAAGGATGCGAATGTGCTGACAGAAGCCATGGCAGAGGTTTTGGTAAAACAGGGAAAGCGCGAAAAAGCCATGGAAATGTATCAAAAATTAAGTTTGATAAATCCTTCAAAAAGCGCGTACTTTGCAGCCAAAATTGAAAGTTTAAAAATCATTTAAATATGTTAGTCCTTTTCATTATTCTTATTGTTTTAGCATCGGTCATCTTAGGCATCATTGTACTTATTCAAAATCCCAAAGGTGGTGGACTTTCATCTTCATTGGGCGGTTTCAGCAATCAGCTCATGGGCGTAAAACAAACCACAGATGTACTTGAAAAAGGAACGTGGCTTTTTGCAGCAATCATCGGTGTACTTTGTCTTACTTCCACTTTATTTATTCCAAAAGCCGGCGGGACTAATTCTAAAGACAACCTGATAAATGAGGCTCCCGTAGGAACTCCGTTGGCTCCTCAGCAAAACAATACAGTGCCAATGCCTTCAACACAATCAGCTCCTGCCACTACGCCAAATCCGGCAAAATAATTAATCAAAATATTTATTGCCCTGTCTCAAAAAGACAGGGTTTTTTATGATTCTCATTTATCATAAAAAATAAAGATTTACTTTCAACCGGAATTTCAAATTGGTTTATGAAGAAAGCGATTTTATACATCCTGTTCATTATTGTTATAGCGCTACTTT
>JBQCFO010000434.1:0-10050 GCA_051959055.1 Ginsengibacter sp.
AGTGATATTACCTTATTGCATTGCCATTTATTTTCCAATTACCATATTGCTTCCTTACATGCCCCGATGGCTGCAGCTTTCAATGATGGAGAGTTTAAAAATCAATATATTGAAAGCCTGCACAATGCCTTGATTGGGAAGGAAGCAGATTATAAAGCTAAATCTCATGCTTTCAATCACCAGGGAAAAGCAGCAGGCATTTTAGTGGGTGGAAATTTATCGCTTTTAGTGAATGCCATCGGCACTTCTTCTGATATTAACCCAAAAAATAAAATTTTATTTATTGAAGAGATTGGTGAATATATATACAATGTAGATCGTATGATGTACCAGTTAAAACGAAGTGGTAAACTGAATGATTTACAAGGTCTGATTATTGGAACTTTTTCAGAAATGAAAGACACAACGATTCCTTTTGGAAAAACGGCAGAAGAAGTGATAAAGGATTTGGTAACAGAATATCCTTATCCCATTTGCTTTGGTTTTCCTGTAGGCCATAATAAAGAAAATTATGCTTTAAAGATTGGTATGAAATATCAATTAACTATCGAAAATTCTTTCGTTGAAATGAAAGAGGTGTAGTATCACATTTTCGTTTCATCCGATAGTTTTATTAGGTGTGCAACAAACGAATAAATAGTGCGGATTCTTATTTCTTAATGAAGTTTAGAATAAATTATCTGCTACAAAATTTTCGCAATACCTTTTTATCATACCTCTTACATTCCTGAATTGCTGCATAATTTCTTCTTCACTTCCTTTTGCTGCTGCCGGGTCAGGAAAATCATAATGAAACTTCTTTGCAGTTGAAGGAAAATAAGGACATTTTTCTTTTGCATTATCACACACAGTTATTACAAAATCAAAATCAATATGTGCATATTCTTCGACTTTATTTGAAGTATGATTTGAAATGTCAATTCCATCCTCTTTCATCACAGTTATTGCCCGCGGATTTACTCCATGACTTTCAATGCCAGCTGAATAAACCTCTGCTTTTCCCTTTTCAAAATGCCTTAAATATCCTTCTGCCATCTGGCTTCTGCAACTGTTGCCTGTACATAAAATCAATATTCGTTTCATATTATGCTGATTAGTTTACTTCTTCTTTCCACTAAAATGGAATGTCAAAAATCAAAACAAGATATTATTTTTAGTTACAACAATCAGTTGCGCAACCGCATTCTTTTTCTGTCAAAGGTTTTTCAGCATACACTGTGATACTAAAAATGCCGGCTCCGGAATTTTTGAAAGAACTGATTTCAGCTTCGGATAAGTAATTTCTTAGAATATCTTCCGGAACTATGATCGGTTTTTCTTTTTGTATAGTAACATTTGTGAAACCATTAGATTGAATGTGTTCTAGATAAACCTGTTTTTGAATGGCGCCTGAAACACAGCCAGCATACATCTCAGCAGCATTTTTGATACTGGCAGGAAGATTTCCAACTAATACAATATCTGAAATACTAAAATGGCCTCCCGGTTTTAATACCCTGAAAATTTCTTTGAAAACACCATCTTTATCGGGAACAAGATTTAATACACAATTGCTTACAATCACATCTGCGATGTTGGAAGTAACCGGCATTTTTTCTATATCGCCTTGCCTGAATTCAATATTATTCAAACCCCGCAACTCAGCATTTTTTCTTGCTTTTTCAATCATTGCTGGAGTAAAATCTATTCCGATTACTTTTCCGGTTTCGCCCGTTTCATGCCTTGCTACAAAAGCATCGTTGCCTGCGCCGCTTCCCAGATCAATTACCATATCGCCTTTTTTGATTTTTGCAAATTGTGTAGGCAAACCGCATCCCAGTCCTAAGTCGGCCTCCGGATTATAACCTTCCAGTTGCTGATAGTCTTCCGACATGATGTTGTACACTTCATCGCTGCAACAGCCAGAACCGCAGCAAGAAGATTGATTGGTTTCTTTGTCCTGTAAAGCAATTTCCGAATATTTCTGCTTTACCATTTCTTTTAAATCATTTTCGTTTATCATTTTTATTTTTTTTAATTATTATCGAAATATTACGATTAAATTATCGCCAAAAAAATTAACAGCAATTACCGTTTTCTTTGTAAGAATCAAAAAGCTGATCCATTCTTTCTTTTGCTGCTTTCCATTCTTTTTCATCAATACAATAGCAAACTCTTGCACCATCAATATCTCCTTTGATGAGTCCTGATTGCTTTAATTCCTTCAAATGCTGTGATACCGTACTTTGAGATAAAGGAAGTTCATCCACAATGTCGCCACAAATGCAGGACTGATTTTGTATTAATAATTTGAGAATAGCAATACGTGCAGGATGTGCCAATGCCTTTGCATAATTGGCAATCCTGTTGTCTTTTATAGAAAATTCCTCGGCTTTGGTTGTACCCATATTTATTATATTTTATAATCGCAATATTACGATATATTTTTAATTTATCAATTTTTTTTCAATGCCGATTCATTAAAAAACATATGATACAAAAAATTAAGCTAACAAGGTTTGATTCTAATCCTAAATTGCATTTTTACTAAGGTGAATGAGTTTTTAATACGCCGGTACGAGATAGGCGTTGAGCAACTTATGACCTTAGCAACTTGACATAACAATTTTAATTCGACCTTATCAGCTTATTTCACTCACATAAGATGAAGAACCAAAACACCAAAACAACAACGATATTTTTCCAATTCATTCTTCGGCAACACAAGGCATGCTAACGTAACTTTGCAAAGAAAAAAAATCAAACATTTAGAATCATCCATGGGAAATAAATATAACATTGAACAGTTTAATTCCATCGTTCAAAACAGGCGCAGCATTTATCCTAACCAATTTCTAAAAGGCAAAAAAATACCGGATGAAATTATCTGGCAGATTTTAGAAAATGCGAATCGCGCTCCTACACATAAACTGACAGAACCATGGTGCTTTAAGGTTTTTAGCAACGAAGGATTAAAATATTTTGCTGATTTGCAAACAGAAATTTATACAAAATTTGCAGGTGAAAAATTCAAAGAAAAAAAACTTAAAAATTTAAGAGAATATCCATTGCTGTCTTCACATGTCATTGTGATTGGGATGAAAAGAACGACGACTATAAATATTCCTGAAATTGAAGAAGTTATTGCAACTGCCTGTGCTATTGAAAATATTTATTTGTCAGTTAGTGCATATAATCTTGGCGGATATTTATCTACCGGCGGCATTACTTATATTGAAGAATCAAAATCGTTTTTTGATTTAGATCTGAATGATAAAATAATTGGTATTTTTTATCTTGGGTGTATCGATACTATTGCAAATCCTTTATCTCCAAGAAAACCGGTAAAGGAAAAAGTAGAATGGATTATAAGATAATTTGTGTCTGCGGCGCATTTTGCAAATTTTGTGAGGGCGCAGCAAACAAAGAAATATGATGAATTTTTGTTTTCAGAAACCAAGCAATTATTTTAAGCGGCTGCCATCTTCAGGCATTCATCAGAACATTTTTTGCAGGCAACTGCACATTGTTTACAATGCTCATTGTCGTGTTTGCCACATTCAACGGAACATTCATTGCAGATATCAGCGCAAATCAGGCAAACATCTTTAGCTCTATCACTTTCGAGGCTCATGAGCTGAGCGGATAAATAACATATAGCAGCGCATTCCATATCCAGTTGAATACATTTGCCCATCATTATAATATCTTCTTCACGTGTGCAGCATGAAGCACAATGATTACAGGCGGAAGCGCATTTCAGGCAGGTTTCGATACATGATTTATAAAAACTATATGCATGCATAATGATATTTTTTATTTCTTCACCTCAACAAATGTTCCATATAAAAAGTGAATCACAACACAAAGGGGAATTTTTTGCGCTTCAACTTTATTTTATTCTTTCACTGTCGGTTTTATAGAGCATTCAATAATGAGACAAATACATGCAATTAGCATTTTATCAATTTTAAAAAACCAATTCTTCGTCTTTTTCCTCAACAGGTATTTGTCTGATAAAATCATCATAAGCTGTATCATGATTGCTATATACTCCATAAGCATCAAGACTGTAACCGACCAAACCATCATTTGCTTCTATTACATAAACTATCGCATTGTCATCCGGATTTGATTCTCCTTCAAACCGGTAAGTGCGGATGATTTTTAAATCATGCGGCTGATAAAATTTGCTGTTCTCTGCTGTAAACCCCTTTGGAGTATTTTGAAATTCATTATCTATTTTTTTTACGCGGAGTTTTTCCAAAATGGAGGAAAGGGTTGTCATTTCTTTTTTCTGCTCTGGTTTGAAGTATGCCATGGGATAAAATTTAAAAACCCAAAGACAAATTACATACCGGAATTTTAGATGAAATGAGAATGAAATTGTTGTAGAAATAATTGAAAATCAGTTTTGCACTTAATTGTTCGTTTACTGCAAACTGGAAAAGTTATTTTATTATATCTAAGCTTCTATTTCTTATTAAGTGTTTCGAAATAAAAAAGGACAATCTACTGATTGCCCTTGAAAAAAAAATTTATTTGAATATTACTATTCTGCTACAATCTTTCCTCTCATAGAACCAAAGTGACCAGGGAAAGTGCAAATGAAATCATAAACACCTGGATCAGGAAGCGTGAAAGTAATCTCATCACTTTGTCCGGGACCTAATAATTTAGTATGAGCGATTACATCTGATGCCATGGAAGCAGGAATATGTTCAGTGGCTGCTGCAGGAATTGCTGCTTCTCCAAATGCCTGAACATCAGTACCTTGTTGCAAGATTACTACATTGTGAGACATCGCAGCTGCGGGTTGTTTACCTATATTTTTAAAATCTAAAGTTATTTTCTGTCCGGCTTTTACTTTAAAAAGTGTGCGATCATATTTCATGTCATCCATTCCATCCAGTTTAATGTGGTCTGTTACAGCTACAGTATCAATTCCGGGAATATCTGCACCAGGTTTTGCGGTAGCAGCAGTACTGCTGGTATCTTCGGTGGCAGCTGCATTGTTGTTATTTTCATTCGATCCATTACCTCCGCCGCATGAAGCCAGGAATAAAACGGCTGCTGCTGCAGGTACAAAAAATAGTCTTTTCATGTCTTTGATTTTATGGTTATTTAAAGAAAATGCAAAATTAACGTATATCAGCCTAATAGAAAATATTTTAGATAACTTTACACTTATGCAGTTAAATTATTCCCGATATAGTAATCGGCTTGTTTTTTAAAAGATTGGTTAAGATTTAATAAACTTATGCCAGATTTCAAAAAAATGTTTACTTTTGCAATCCTTTAAATTTCGGTACGTGTCAAATGTAGTATAAAACGCCCGGTTTAAAGCTCCTCATTTTAAAATATTTTAATCAAAATATGCCTTCAACTAAAGTAGCTCCAGCACAAAGAATCAGTTTTGGAAAAATTGAACATTTGGCGGAAACTCCCGATCTATTAGGAATACAAATCCAATCCTTTAAAGATTTTTTCCAGTTAGAAACCACCCCCGATAAACGTAACATTGAAGGGCTGTTTCGTGTGTTTAAGGAAAGCTTTCCAATAAATGACACCCGAAATATTTTCATGCTGGAATTTCTCGATTATTTTGTAGATCCACCCCGTTATACCATTGAGGAATGTATTGAAAGAGGTTTGACTTATGCCGTTCCTTTGAAAGCGAAATTACGCCTCAGTTGTAATGACGAAGAGCACGTGGATTTCCAGACAATTGTTCAGGATGTATTCCTTGGAAATATTCCTTATATGACCCCACGCGGGACTTTTGTAATTAACGGGGCTGAGCGTGTAGTGGTTTCTCAATTGCACCGTTCGCCTGGTGTGTTCTTTGGTCAAAGTACCCATCCAAACGGAACGAAAATATATTCTGCCCGTGTGATTCCTTTTAAAGGAGCATGGATGGAATTTGCAACAGACATTAATAATGTAATGTATGCTTACATAGATCGTAAGAAAAAATTCCCGGTAACCACGTTACTCCGTTCCATAGGTTATGAAACCGACAAAGACATTTTGGAACTTTTCGGAATGGCAGAAGAAGTAAAAGCCGATAAAAAAACTTTGCATGCCAATCTTGGAAAACGTTTGGCAGCAAGAGTTTTACGCACCTGGGTAGAAGATTTCGTGGATGAAGATACCGGGGAAGTAGTTAGTCTCGAAAGAAATGAAATCGTTCTTGAAAGAGATACGATTTTAGATGAAGACAATATCGCCATGATCCTCGAATTAGAAGTGAAAAGCGTATTTATTCAGCGTGAAGAAGTGAGCGGAGATTATGCAATCATCTACAACACATTAAATAAAGATACTTCTAACAGCGAAATCGAGGCTGTTCAGCATATTTATCGTCAATTGCGCGGAGCCGATGCTCCTGATGATGAAACTGCAAGAGGAATTATTGATAAATTATTCTTCAGTGATAAACGTTATGATCTGGGGGAAGTAGGCCGGTATAAAATAAACCGTAAACTTGGTTTGGATTACCCTATCACGAAAAAGGTTTTAACGAAAGAAGATATTATTTCCATTATCAAATACCTGGTGTTGTTGACCAATGCCAAAAGTGAAATTGATGATATTGATCATTTGAGTAACCGCCGCGTACGTACTGTGGGTGAGCAATTATATGCCCAGTTTGGTGTAGGCCTTGCCCGTATGGCGCGTACCATCCGTGAAAGAATGAATGTTCGGGATAACGAAGTATTTACTCCGGTTGATTTGATTAATGCAAGAACATTATCTTCTGTAATTAATTCATTCTTTGGAACATCGCAGTTATCACAGTTTTTGGATCAGACGAATCCATTGAGTGAAATCACTCATAAACGTCGTATTTCCGCACTCGGGCCCGGTGGTTTGAGCAGGGAAAGAGCAGGATTTGAAGTACGTGACGTTCACTATTCCCACTATGGCCGTCTTTGTACCATTGAAACTCCGGAAGGGCCGAATATTGGTTTGATTTCTACACTTTGTGTTCATGCCAAGATCAACGAAATGGGTTTCATCGAAACTCCTTATCGCAAAGTGCATGATGGCCATGTAGATATGAAAAAAGTATTCTTTCTGAGTGCTGAAGAAGAAGATACTGCAAAGATTGCGCAGGCAAATGCGCCTCTTGATGAGAATTCAAATTTCATTTATGATAAAGTGAAATCCCGTGAAACCGGTGATTTCCCGATTCTTGATAAAGCGGAAGTAGAATACATGGATGTGGCTCCAAACCAGATTGTTGGTTTGAGCGCTTCATTGATTCCATTCCTTGAACATGATGATGCCAACCGTGCATTGATGGGTTCAAACATGCAACGCCAGGCAGTTCCATTGATTTTGCCCGAAGCGCCGATTGTAGGAACAGGGCTTGAAGCGAAAGCTGCAAGGGATGCAAGGATCCAGATTCATGCTGATGGCGATGGTGTGGTAGAATATGTAGATGCAAATGAAATTCATGTTCGTTACAACAGAAATCAGGCTCAAAAAATTGTAAGTTTTGAAAATGATCTGATTGTTTATAAGCTTACTAAGTTTATTAAAACAAACCAAAGTACCTGTATCAATCTTCGTCCAGCCGTGAAGAAAGGCCAGTCGGTAAAAGCCGGGGATTTCTTAACAGAAGGATACGCGACAAAAGATGGTGAATTGGCATTGGGACGCAATCTGAAAGTGGCTTTCATGCCATGGAAAGGTTACAACTTTGAGGATGCAATTGTGATCAGTGAAAAGGTGGTAAAAGAAGATTTATTTACTTCTATTCATATCGATGAGTTTGAGCTTGAAGTGCGTGATACCAAATTAGGTGAAGAGGAATTGACTCCTGATATTCCAAATATTAGCGAAGAAGCCACTAAAGACCTTGATTCTAATGGTGTAATCAGAGTAGGTGCTCATGTAAAAGAAGGTGATATTATCATTGGAAAGATTACTCCCAAAGGAGAAAGTGATCCGACACCTGAAGAGAAATTATTGCGTGCAATCTTCGGTGATAAAGCTGGTGATGCTAAAGATGCTTCTTTGAAAGCGCCAAGTGGAACAGAAGGTGTGGTTATTGATAAAAAATTATTCCAGCGCGCCAAGAAAGATAAGAGTGGTAAAGTAAAAGAAAAAACTACTTTAGAAAAAATCGATAAAACGCACGAAAAGAATGAAGCTGATTTGCTGGAATTGTTGATAAACAAATTACTTACCTTGTTGAAAGATAAAACATCAGCAGGTGTAAGCAATAATTTTGGTGAAATGCTGATTGGAAAAGGTGCAAAATTCACAGCAAAAAATCTCGGTAATATTGATTATCAGAATGTGAATCCTTTGGGATGGACTGGTGAAGCTAAAACAGATGATTATATCAATATTTTGCTGCACAATTACAATATTAAGTACAACGAAGAATTAGGAAGATACAAAAGAGAGAAATTTAATATTTCAATTGGTGATGAATTACCAGCTGGTGTATTAAAACTGGCTAAAGTTTATCTCGGTGTAAAACGTAAGTTGAAAGTAGGAGATAAGATGGCTGGCCGTCATGGAAATAAAGGAATTGTAGCGAAGATTGTGCGCCAGGAAGATATGCCTTTCCTTGAAGATGGTACTCCGGTTGATATCGTTTTGAATCCACTAGGTGTACCAAGCCGTATGAACCTTGGTCAGATTTATGAAACCGTTCTTGGATGGGCCGGTGAGAAATTAGGCAAAACTTATGGTACTCCGATTTTCGACGGAGCTTCAGTAGAAGAAATTGCTCAGGAAATAGAAAAAGCTGGACTTCCTACCTTTGGGCATACTTATTTGTATGATGGTGAAACCGGTGAGCGTTTTGATCAGAAAGCAACGGTGGGTATTATCTACATCATCAAATTGCATCATATGGTTGATGATAAAATGCATGCACGTTCAATCGGGCCATATAGTTTAATTACACAACAACCTCTTGGTGGTAAAGCTCAGTTTGGTGGACAAAGATTTGGTGAAATGGAAGTGTGGGCATTGGAAGCTTATGGTGCATCCAATATTTTGCAGGAATTACTGACCTTGAAGTCTGATGATATTATCGGCAGGGCAAAAACGTATGAAGCCATTGTAAAAGGCGATAATATTCCAAGGCCAGGTGTACCGGAATCATTCAACGTATTGGTGCATGAATTAAGAGGTTTGGGTTTGGATTTGCAGTTTGAATAAAAAGTTACTCTCGGCGGGTTGCCGACAGTAAACAAACAAATAATTAAAATTTCGCTTTTAGTTCATTTCGTAGCTAAAAGCTTAAAGCAAAAAAATATATGCAAAAAAAAGAAAATCGTCCGCGTCCTACGTTTTCTCAAATTACCATCGGCCTTACTTCTCCGGATTCTATTTTAGAAAGGAGTTATGGTGAGGTTTTAAAACCTGAAACAATCAATTACCGTACTTACAAACCTGAAAGAGACGGATTGTTTTGCGAAAGGATTTTCGGACCGGTAAAAGATTACGAATGTGCCTGCGGAAAATACAAACGTATCCGCTATAAAGGCATCGTGTGCGACCGTTGTGGTGTAGAAGTTACAGAAAAGAAAGTGCGTCGCGAAAGAATGGGACACATTAAATTAGTGGTTCCTGTCGTTCATATCTGGTACTTTAAATCACTTCCAAATAAAATTGGTTACCTGCTTGGAATGAGCTCCAAGAAACTCGAAACCATCGTTTATTATGAAAGATATGTAGTAATACAAGCAGGTATCAGGGCTGATAAAGGACAGAATTACAGCGACCTTTTAACTGAAGAAGAATACCTGGATATTTTGGATACCCTTCCGAAAGACAACCAGTTGCTGCCTGATGAAGATCCGGATAAATTTATCGCCAAAATGGGCGCAGAAGCTGTTCACGATATGTTGCAAAGAATTGATTTGGACCAGCTTTCTTTTGATCTTCGTAATTCTGCTGCTAATGAAACTTCCCAGCAGCGTAAAGCAGATGCGTTAAAACGTCTTAGCGTAGTAGAAGGTTTTCGCGATGCAAATACAAGAATTAATAACCGCCCTGAGTGGATGGTGATGCAGTATATTCCGGTAATTCCGCCGGAGCTTC
>JBQCFO010000435.1:0-21961 GCA_051959055.1 Ginsengibacter sp.
TGCTTCCATTTTAGAAGCTTCGATATCCAATGCTTTTGATGCAGCATCGCCGGGTGCAAAACTTGTAGGCTTGCCCGTCATCTTTCTTTCTATTGTTTGGGAAAGAGTGATAGCAGCAGTACCAACCAGACCAGCGATTAAGCCTTTACCGAGGGCTGCACCAAAGGCCCCGATATCTTTACTAAATTCATTATTACTTTTCATCAATCTTAATTTTTAATTTCCTTCGCTTCAGCTTTCTGCCAGTTTTACTTCAATTTGTCCATTATTTATTCTGACATCAAACTTAGGCTGTGACTCTGTTGCCGGACTATCCACTACGCTGCCATCTTTTAGAGAAAAAACGGAACCATGCCATGGACAACGCACGTTACAATCATCAAGCAAATCACCTTCGGCAAGTGGGCCGCCAAGATGAGAGCAAGTGTTGGCAAGCGCGAAAATATTGCCATCCTTTTTTGCCAGTAAAACAGGAATTTCTCCAGCTTTGACACACTTCATGGTATTATCTGCTAATTCATTTTCATTCAGAACTGCAACAAAATCTTTGGGATATTCTTCCGATGTAGCAGTATGATTGACACCCATTTGTTCATCATAAACAAGATGACCACCGAGGTACGCCGCCGCAGTAGTAATTCCATAGCCAATCATTGAGCAGGTAATTGCTGCACTGCGCGAATTTTTGCTGCGGCGCAATATTAAAGAAGTTGTATAAAGGCTGGTAGCTGTAAGATTTAATAAGCCATGCATCAGGCCTACTTTCTGTCTTTTCTTGCTTGTTGCTGTCCAATCGGTTAACCCGCTAACTGCTGCTGCAAGCGCTCCTGCAATTCCGATGGATATGGCAGCATCAGCCCCACGCTGATAATCCTCATTGCCTGTAAGTCCTATTCCATCTAGAACGGCAGCAACCGTCCATGAGCCGATAGGAATATCAGTCAACACAGGATGTAATGGATGCCCAAGCCATTTGCCGTGAAGAAAGTTTTTAATTTTCTGACCGGTTTCGCCGGCTGTAAAGGCTTTGAGGACGACAGGTTGGATCGCTTCGCCTACTTCGCCAAGCCAGTCCTGATTTTCAATAAAATCTATTGCTGTTTTTTGATTCATTGCGTTTGATTTTTGGATTAGACAATAATGGTTGATACTATTGAAAACTTAAATTCCTTTCTTATATCGATAGAGTTTAAAAAAGAAAAAGAGTTACAAAATTTAAAAGATCTGTTCCTGAAGTACAAGAGGTAGTAGAAAATTATACACACTGAATCATGGGCTGTTAATTGCTTTGGTAAATTTTTGTTCAGAAGTTCCCTTTAAATGCACCCAACAAGCTCAGTCTTGAGTATCGATAAGTACTTTTTCCTGTTGGATTGCAATCTATATTTTCTAAATCGCCTTACTATGAAAATCTGACAATGCGAATTGATAAAGTGATCATATAAATAACTATGACCTGATGGCCTGAATATTTACAGCAACTCTTATTCTACTTTTTCGCGAATAAGAAATTTTCTTCTATTCTTTGCTTTCGTGCTTTGGGCCATTCTTTTGCTGAAGAATCATGTCCGGCCTAAACATTTAATTAAAATGTGGAGAGTTTTTTTCTTTAAATTCAGATGGAGTTGTTCCAAATTTAGATTTAAATACAGTAGAAAAATACGCAGCGGATGAAAATCCCGTCTTGAACGCAATTTCTGAAATTGTAAGATTTTCGTATTGCAAATAATATTTTGCTTTTTTTAAACGGGTTGAAATTATATAATCGTTTACATTACAGTTTAAAATAGCTTTTATTTTTCTGTATAAATGTACTCTTGAAATCGCTAATTCATTACAGATATCTGTCACGCTAAATTTTTCATTACCAATATTTGTTTCTATTATTGAAGTAAATTCAATGATAAATTTGCGGTCTTGCTTTCTACATACTTGAAGTTTTTCTTCAGAAAAAATTTCACCGGAATAATGATCTTTTATCTTTTCACGGTTTTGAAGCAGACTATTAATCGTTCTCATCAAAAATAACAGATTAAACGGTTTAGTTATGTAGGCATCGGCCTGAGTTTCCATTCCTTCAATTTTTTGATTGTCCTGATCTTTTGCTGTAAGCAATATAACTGGTATATGTGAAGTGCGTATATCGTTTTTTAAAATATGAGTTAGTTCTAACCCATTTTTGCCCGGAATAACAATATCGCAAAGGATAAGGTCGGGTACAGATTCAAATGCATACTTCAGAGCCTGGTTTCCGTTTTCGGCTTCTACTATCGTATAAACGTCAGAGAGTTTGGAGGAGAGATAATCTCTCATTTCAGTGTTATCCTCAACTATTAAGATGGTCAGGTATTTTGGCGAACCTGGTTCTGAGCTATTGTTCGGAAAAATATTAATATCAGAAAGGTCAGAAGTATAAAGACGTGCATCTTCATAGGTTATAGATTCTTTTTTATTTGTCTCGGTTGCGAATTCGCATTTTTCGAAATGAGTATTTCCAAGAGGAAAACAAATTTCGAACAGAGAGCCGGTTTTCTTATCACTTTTTACGTTTATAAAACCCCTGTGTAATTCGATTAATTCTTTAGATAATGCCAGGCCCAGACCTGTACCTCTATAATTTTCATATTCTCCCTGGAAAAAAGGTTCAAAGGCATGATCAATTACTTCTTTGCTCATTCCAACACCATCATCCTTAATTTTTATAACCGCAAAGTGGTCCTTTTTTGAAACACTTACGTTAATGCTTCCATTCTCTTTGGTGAATTTGAATGCATTTGACAATACATTAAAAATTACTTTATCAATCATACTTTCATCAAACCATACAAAAAGAGATGGTTCTGTTGTCAAAAACTCAAGATCAATATTTTTATTTTTTGCCAATGTCGCGAAAGAACTTACTATTTCATGTGTAAAAGTTACCAGATCACATTCCGATACTTTCAATTTCATTTTGTTGAACTCAATTTTTCTGAAATCCATGAGCTGGTTAACCAGTCTATATAAACGGATTGCATTTCTCTCGATAAGTTGTAAGCTGCGCCGACTTTCTGGTTGAATTCTTGTGTTACTTATTAATTCCCCTAATGGAGCAAAAATCAAGGTTAAAGGAGTTCGAAATTCGTGTGAGATATTTGTAAAAAAATTGAGTTTCTCCTGATGTGCTTTCTCTGCTTTTGCTGAAACCTCCATCAATTGTACACTTTGCTTTGAAATTTCTTCATTTTGTAACCGTAATTTGTTTGTGATCCTTTTATTTCTTTTCCATGAATAGAAAACTATAGTGCACAGGATAAAAACGAGAAGAAGAGCCATGGTAAGTATGTTGTTAAAAACTCTTTGACTGTTATAAATTTTTTTTTGTTCACTCAAAACATTCTGTTGCTTTTCAATATCATTTTGTTGTGATAATATTTTTTGGCTTTGCAGATCTATCATTCTTACATTAGAAGAATCAATAAAAGTTGAAAACAATCGGGTTTCTTTTTTAAACGGTTTATTTTCAAGAATATTTACAGCAGTTTGGATAGCTTCTTTTCCTCCTGTTGGATAAATTATGGTAGCTTTAAGCATTCCCTTCTCGACCATATCAATACCGCCATTCGGGCCCGGTAGCCCATCTACACTAATAATATTGATTTTCTTATCAATCCCAAGATTTTTACAGACATTATGGCATCCGAGTCCAATGCGATCATTCTGAGTAAAAATTAATTGGAGGTTGTTGTATTTTAATAATTCTTTAGTAATCTCTTTCTCAGCTTCAATGTGATCTTCATCCCAGTTTATCGAAAGCCTATCCACATATTTCAGGCCTTTATGCTGTTTGATTATATCAGTAAAACCCGTATGGCGACCAATATCTGCGGATGATCCTATATCTATGCCTCCTATCTCTAAAACATTACCCTGACCCTTTAAAAGATTATTTGCATAAGATCCGGCATCTAATCCTACCTGGTAATTATTTGCGCCAATAAAAGCCGTGTAATTTTTAGATAGTATGCTTCTATCAACAAGGATTACAGGAATATTCTTTGAATAGGCTTGTTCTAAAATTGGTGTAATGGGTTTCGCTTCTGCCGGGGAAGCAATAATGAGATCCACGTTTTCATCCATTAGTTCTTTGATCTGTTGAATTTGCTTTTCAGCATTCAAATTTGCATCCTTGACTATTAACTTTATTTCCGGATGAAATGATAATTCCATTTCCATTTCTTTTTGCATGTATTTCCTCCACACATCATGAGTAGTACATTGAGAGAACCCTATAACAAATTGTTTCTTCTTGCTCAATTTATCATTACAGGAAAGAAGCAAAAAACAAAGTGCTATTAAGCAAAGAAATTTATTCAGAAAGTTAGGTGTTTTAATCATTTGTAAAGGATTAAGACAAACCAATGCAGGAAAAAACGAAATCTTTGTTAAAAGTATGCAACAATATCGAAATTTTAAAAAACAATTTTAAAAGATGAGTTTAAATTAAAAGTATTTTTTTTATATAAAAGAATAAATACCAAATTGTTAATGTTATTTTATTGATGGTACAATTTTAAAAGCATTTGTTATGATTTTGAAGTAGCATGGGGGTGATGTGAATATATATTTGGCTTTCAAATTTGCCAAATATGAACAGAAAATTGCTTTTATGGAGTATTGTGGTCGCTCTTGGTGGATTTTTATTTGGATTTGATACTGCAGTAATTTCTGGTGCAGAACAAGAAATAAAACGCGTCTGGGATTTAAGTGATGTGCTTCATGGAATCGCCATTGGAATTGCATTATATGGAACTGTAATAGGAGCCCTTTTTGGTGGGATTCCCGCTACAAGGTTTGGTAGAAAGAAAACACTTCTTTGGATCGGATTATGTTATTTGATTTCGGCTATTGGTTCTGCTTTGGCTCCTGGCGTATATATTTTCATGTCTTTCAGAATACTGGGTGGTTTAGCTATTGGCGCATCATCTGTAGTGGCTCCTATGTATATAACAGAGATTGCACCGGCAAAGAACCGTGGAAAACTGGTAGCAACCTTTCAGTTCAATATTGTTTTCGGGATTTTAATTGCTTATTTATCTAATTATCTATTGGAGGGCCTGGGTGGAGAAAATAGTTGGCGTTTGATGCTTGGAATAGTAGCCATCCCAGCATTCATTTATTCAGTTTTAGTGTTCTTTGTGCCCGAAAGCCCCCGATGGCTTATGGTTCACAGAAGTGATTATATAACTGCACGCAAGATATTGGAAATAAGCGATCCAGAAGGTGTAGATGAAGCAATTTTTCAAATTCAGCAATCGATAGAATTGGAAAATCAAAAGGAAAGCCTATCGGTATTTTTATCCAGGAGATTCAGCACTCCTATTTTTCTGGCGATATTAATTGCTTTTTTCAACCAGATGTCAGGCATAAATGCAGTTATTTACTTTGCTCCACGGGTGTTTGAACTTGCAGGCATTGACAAGCAGGCTGCCTTTCTGCAAAGCGCTGGAATCGGGCTTGTAAATTTAATTTTTACTATGGCCGGATTGTACTTAATTGATAGAATTGGGAGAAAAAAACTAATGCTTATAGGTTCTTTTGGCTATATCATTTCATTGGCTTCGGTTGCTTATGCATTCTATTCAGGGCACTCAGGAGGAATGGTTGTACCCTTATTGCTATTTTTATTTATTGCTTCTCATGCAATCGGTCAAGGAACAGTAATATGGGTATTTATTTCAGAAATATTTCCTAATAGTGTGAGAGCATACGGTCAGTCGCTGGGATGTACTACCCACTGGATCATGGCATCCATTATAACTACAATATTTCCGATTATGGCTGTAAAGTTCGGCCCTGCACCCATATTTCTGTTTTTTGCTTGTATGATGGTGTTACAATTATTTTGGGTCATTTTTAAAATGCCCGAAACCAAAGGCGTCCCTCTTGAGGAACTTGAAGCTAAACTTATAAAACCAAAGAGTCTTTTGACTGATAGGATTCCAGCACTATGACAGCGGAAGCTCAGATTTTGCCTAAAATTACTAAAATGAGTAATAAGTATCATTATAGTGTGGTTTGTTTTGGAGAAGTATTATGGGATATATTGCCTTCCGGAGAAGTACCAGGCGGAGCGCCAATGAATGTTGCCTATCATCTTCATAAACAACATAAAAATCCAGCCATAATTAGCTCGATAGGAAATGATGAAAAGGGTAAAAAGTTAATTGATATTTTTTCATCTGAATGTATCTGTACCAATTTTATTCAAGTCGATAGTGAACATGAGACGGGGAAAGTATTTGCAATACCGAATGAACATCACGATGTAACTTATGATATTGTTAATCCGGTTGCCTGGGATTTTATCAACTGGGAAGATGCCCTTTATAGATTAGTTTCAAATGCTGACTATTTTGTTTTCGGCAGCCTAGCCGCAAGAAGTTCACAATCAAAAAAAACGCTTTTCCAATTAATAGAGTCTGCAAAAATAAAAGTTTTAGATATCAATTTAAGGCCACCGCATTATGACAGAAAAATTGTAGAAGAATTATTGGCAAAGGCTGATCTTTTAAAATTAAATCTCGCAGAACTTGAATTGATCACAAGTTGGTTTTCGCAATTTACAACAACTAAAGACCGGGTAAAATCGCTCATGGATAAATTTAACCTTAAAAATATTGTTATCACTAAAGGAGGTGATGGAGCTATATTATTTTATAACGGCTATGAATATAAGCATAAAGGATATAAAGTAAAAGTTGTAGATACAGTGGGCAGCGGTGATGCTTTTTTAGCTGGTTTCATTGCAAATTTATCAGAAAATGCTACGCCTGAGCAGTGTTTGGATTCTGCAAACCGATTAGGCGCTTTCATTGCTACAAAAAAGGGAGGATGTCCGGATTATGATATTTCGGAAGTTGATACCTATTTCAAAAATTTAGCTCCTTATTCTAATAATGGCTCTTAATTTTTTAATGTAAAAATAAAAAATTATTCATTCAATTATAAAATTTTACATATGAAACGCTTACAAATTTTATTGCCAATGCTGTTCATGACCTTATTTACTTTCGGTCAGCAGAAAAATATAACAGGGAAGGTTTCAAATAAAGACACCAAAGAACCATTGGTTGGCGTAACAGTTGCGTCAAAAGGAAAAACAACTGTTACTAATGCCGAAGGTATTTTTAATATTGAGGTTTCAGTAGGAGAGAAATTGACATTTTCATTTGTCGGAATGAATCCTGTTGAAATTACAGTTAATAAAACTTCTCAAAACTTAAATGTTGTAATGCAGCCTGCATACAATGATTTAAATACAGTTGTTGTTACCGGATACAAAACAGAGAGAAAAGTTGATTTAACTGGTGCGGTTTCAGTTGTTAATATGAAGGATATAAAAAATATTCCTGTTGCAAGTCCCATGTTAGCCTTGCAGGGACAAGTGCCCGGTTTATATATTCAAACTGATGGTTCCCCTACTGGCGCAAACGGCAGTTCGCCACAAATATTGATAAGAGGAGTAAATACACTAGGAAATACTAATCCTCTTTATATCATTGACGGTGTTCCAACAACCAGATATGAGGATTTTGCAAATTTAAATATCAATTCTATTGCTTCAATCCAGGTATTGAAAGATGCATCTGCAGCCTCCATCTATGGTTCAAGAGCCTCTAACGGGGTAATTATTGTAACCACAAAGAACGGAGGTACCGAAAAAGCACGTATTCAACTAAATTCAAGCCTCACTTTTCAAACTGAGAAACCCTGGCAGGAATCAGTTTTAAATTCAGAACAGCGGGGCGAAGCTTTATGGCGTGCGGCGGTAAATGATAAAACCGATCCTAATAATCTGGTTTCAAAAATTTACACATATGACTGGAATGGCGATTTTGATAATCCAGTTTTGAATAAAGTAAATATTGCGCCATTTGTTGGGGGTGATAGTCTGGAGCCAGTGGGTAATACTAACTGGCAGGACGCTCTTTACAAACAGGCCACAGTAACATCTACCGATCTTTTGATTTCTTCCGGATCGGATAAAAGTGGCGTCTTAATGGATTTGGGATACTACGATAATAATGGCCTGATACAATTTACTAAATATCAAAGATATAACGGGCGTATTAATTCTCATACTTCGGCATTTAACAGCAGATTGAAGGTTGGTGAAAATCTTCAGTTAAGCAGAACCTCACAGGTAAATTCAACAACTGATGTGGGCGGTGCCGCCACACCGGCTTTGGCTTTAATTTTAGCTCCAACGATTCCTTTATATAAATCTGACGGAACTTATGGTGGCCCAATCGGAGCAGGTTATACAGACAGAAATAATCCTGTTGATATGCAATATCTTAATAGATGGAATACTACAAATCAGTTTCTTACTGTAGGCAACGTATATGTCGACTTGGAGGTGATAAAAAATCTGGTATACCACACAAGCATAGATTTTGATTATTCTGATGCGATTGCCAAATTAGCTCACTTAATTGGAAATGAAGGTCCTGTAAGATCATTTAATGATCTTACAAATCAGGAATCAAAAGAATTAACCATTACCTGGACCAATACATTGAATTACAACCTTGTATTTGGAGAAAACAGGATAAATTTTCTTGCAGGCATCGAGTCGGTGCGCGATGATTATCAGACGTTTGGAGCTACTACAACAAATTTTGCATTACAGGATGTAAATTATTTCCAATTAGGTGCTGGAACCGGAACACAGACTGATAACGGGTCCGCTACAGGCTATAGGTTGCAGTCTCAATTTGGAAAGATATTCTATGGATATTCTGACAGGTATCTTGCTTCTGCAACCCTTAGAAGAGACGGTTCATCCCGCTTCGGTACTAATAATCCATACGGCATTTTTCCGGCTTTTACCTTGGGTTGGAGAATAAATAATGAATCTTTTTTCAAAAATGTAAAAAATATTTCCAATCTTAAATTAAGAGCGGGAATTGGTACCGTAGGTAACCAGGAAATAGGTAATTTATCTGCATATACATTATTTCGCCCAAATTATGGGACGAGTAACGGCCCTTTTACTAATACAGGAACAGCTTATGATCTTTTTGGAGTTAATACCGGCACCCTCCCTTCAGGGTTTGTCCAGGTTCAAAGAGGAAATCCAAATCTGAAGTGGGAGTCAACCACAGAAACAAATTTAGGGCTAGATTTTGGCCTTTTCAATGAAAAGGTATCAGGATCATTCGATTACTTTATGCGCAATATTAGCAATATTTTAATTCAACCTCCAATAGCAGCAGCTGTGGGTGAAGGACAACAAGAATTTTTTAATGGGGCATCTAAAAACAATCAAGGATGGGAGTTGATTCTAACGTACCAAAACAGAACTTCCTGGGGTCTTGGTTACAGCATCACAGGGAATGCCAGTCATTGGAAGGATGTGATTACAAAGTTACCAGAAGATGTCAGGGCTGCATATCCAGGTGATATAAACCATTCTATTATTGGACATTCTCAATATTCGATATTTGGCTACAAAGTAGATGGAATCTTCCAGACTCAAGCGGAAGTAGATAAGCACGCCGTACAAAAGGGAGCTGGTGTTGGCAGGTTAATTTATGAAGATCTTAATGGGGATGGGAAAATTGATGCAAGCGATCAGACTTGGTTAGGAACCACTTTACCTTCCATTGAATACGGAATAAGGATAGATCTTAATTATAAAAACTTTGATTTGTCTCTTTTTGGTTCAGGAGTGGGAGGAAAGACAGGGTATGATCCGACGAAAGGTTTCAATACATTCATTAATCCAAACACCAATGCAGGTCCTGGTGTTTTAACCGCATGGACACCTCAAAATACAGGATCGAAGACACCTGCATTAACTATTTTAGATCCAAATGGTGAGGGCAAAACCTCTAATTATTTTTTTGTAAATGCTTCTTATTTCAAATTACGAAATGCAGTATTGGGGTACAATTTACCTGTCAGTATTGCAAAAAAAATCAAAATGGAAGGCTTGAGAATTTATGTGTCAGGTCAAAATTTGTTTGCGATAAAATCCAAGCAACTTACTGTTAAAGATCCAGAAAGAGCTGGTTCCTTTAATACTTGGCCTGTTCCAACTTCTGCCACAATTGGAATTAATTTAACCTTCTAAATTTTTAAAAAAAAAGATCCTGAAAATTAATTTAATAAAAATTTTTTTTGCAGCAGCTATCATTTTTTTTATGAGTTGCAAAAAAAACTTGGAGTACAAACCACAGGGTGCTTTATCTATAAGTGATCTATCAACACCGACGGCTGCTGATGGACTAGCAACAGCAGCCTATGCATCGATTGGTAATGATTTTTGGGATGGCCCCATTACAAGCATGTGGCAAGATTCGAGTGTTCGTTCTGATGACGCTTATAAGGGTGGCGGTTCTATCGGCGACCAGGGGCAAATTGATAAATATGAACAATTTTATCTTTTGGATGCATCAAATAATGGAGCCGGTGATGATGGTTTTACCGAAACATGGATAAGAGCCTACGCCGCCATTTCAAGAATGAACGTTGCTTTAAGAGCCTTGAATAATCTGACAGATGCGCAATTTCCCAAACGAACCATCCGGATTGGTGAGATGCATTTTTTAAGAGGCCATATGTTTTTCCTCCTTAAAGTTTTGTTCAACAAAATACCTTGGTTCGATGAAAATGCTACAAATGACGAAATTATAAAAACGCCTAATACCCTGTCAAACGATTCACTTTGGCAAAAAATAGAAGGAGATTTCCAGGTTGCTGTTAACGATTTGCCGACAACTCAACCAGGCGAACCAGGACGAGCAAACCAACTTTCAGCAAAAGCATATTTAGCAAAAGCTTTGCTATATCATGCCTATACCCAGGATGACAACCACAATGTTACAGGAGTTGACCTTAATAAGATGCAACAAGTTGTAAGTTTGCTGAATGATGTTATTAATTCTGGCCAGTATGCTTTGAATTCTGATTTTGCATATAATATTCTTGATGGACATGACAATAGTCCTGAATCACTATTCGCTATTCAATTTTCTATTAATGATGGAACTGCTATAGGAGGAAGATTAAGCATGGCTACTAGTTTGAATTATTTTGCCGGTGCTCCACAATATGGTTGTTGCGCTTTCCATATTCCATCCCAGGAATTGGTTAATGCATTTGGAACTAATTCTGCCGGTTTGCCCAAATTTGATACTTTTAACGATGAGGTGCTAACGGACGACAGCTTGACAACAAATGGAGCATTTGTAGATCCCCGAATTGACCATACCATCGCTATTGCCGGGCATCCCTTTAAATACAACGCAGCTCTTCCTTATTCACACACGTGGGAAAGATTATCCGGTGTTTATGGAGGTTTTGGAACTATGAAAGAACTTCAACTAGCGACCTGTCCCTGCTTTAAAAAAATAGGCCCATTTTATGGAACATCGGTTAATTTGGATATTATTCGTTATGATGACGTTTTATTAATGCAAGCTGAAGCCCATATACAGCTGTGAAATCTAAGTGCTGGATTAGAACTTATAAATAAGGTTAGGGCTAGGGCCGGTAATATAAGCCCACTAGTAAAAAAGGAGGATGGAACCTATCCTTCCAATTATAAAATAGATATTTACAAGCCTGGCATAAATATTACATGGGATAAAGCCACAGCCTTTAAAGCATTGCAATGGGAACGCAGAATGGAATTTGCAATGGAAAGCCCAAGATTTTTTGATCTTGTACGCTGGGGTATTGCTGCTGAAACTCTCAACAATTATTTTGCAGTTGAAAAACTGCGGCATCCTTTCCTGAGAGACGCGCATTTTACAAAAGGCACTCATGAATATTTCCCTATACCACAGGAACAAATAGAATTTACAAATGGCTTATACGTTCAGAATCCAGGTTATTAATTTGCTATTTCTGTGGATAAAATAGCGATTGCGACCCAAATAAAAATTTTAAAAGCAAAAAAAATTCTTAAGAAAGAGTGCATGAAGTTATTAAATATGGCAAACCGTTACAGGCGAATGACTCCTCAAAATCACTACCGTGATAAAGCAAACAGATGCACTCAAGTTCTATTGAAGATGAGAGTCGAATGTTTTTAAATAATCAATGAATATGATATGACCTTTAACTAAAATCAAAATAAAATATCATGCAAAAAAAATTTTTGTTATTATCAATTATGGGAGTTTGTTTTGCCTCTTTATTTGCACAACAATCAATAAATCCTACACCACAATGGCGTCCCATATATCATTTTACTCCTTTAAAAAACTGGACGAACGACCCGAATGGTCTTATTTATATTAATGGGGTCTATAACTTATACAACCAGCAAAATCCTTTCGAAAATAAATGGGGCCACATGAGCTGGGGACACGCCACCAGTACTGACCTTGTTCATTGGAAACATTTACCCATTGCAATGCCGGAAGCTATTACTAATGACGGGAAAGATATCACGTGGAGGTTTTCCGGTAGTGCTGTATTGGACAAAAATAACACGAGTGGTCTTTGTAAGAACGGATCCTGTATCATCGCTATTTATACGGCAGACCAGCCTAATTTGAAAAAAGAATCTCAATATATAGCTTATAGTAATGATGGTGGTCTTCATTTTACACAATATGAAGGGAATCCAGTAATTGATTTGAATAGGAAGGATTTTAGAGATCCTAATGTAAAGTGGAATGATCAATTGAAAAAATGGCTGATGGTCGTCGCATTACCGCGTGAAAATAAAGTGCGCTTCTACGCTTCTGGCAATCTAAAAAGTTGGGATTTATTAAGTGAATTTGGCAGCGCGGGATTGAAGAATGGAATATGGGAATGCCCATCTTTTTTCCAGTTACCTGTACAAGGCCAGCCGGGAAAAAAGAAATGGATATTAATGACATCTTTTGGAGGTTCACGTGGAACGCTGATGCAATATTTTGTGGGGGATTTTGATGGGAAGAATTTCACAAATGACAACCCCCCGGATTCAGCTTTTTTAGTTGATAATGGCGATTGTTTTTATGCTGCTATTCCTTGGAACAATCTTCCAAAAAATCAAACAATATTTATCGGATGGATGGTCCCTCCTGCACAGGAAACATTCCCCTGGAAAGGCCAGATGTCCATTCCGAGGGATTTGAGTTTAAGACAAACAAAAGATGGAATCCGGCTTTACCAGGAACCTACGGCTATTATAGAAAATAATCTTTCAAAAATATCTGGAAACAACTTTGTTGAATTGAAAAATATTCAGGTCAGTAACGAGGATGAAAATATTTTTAAAGGCAAAAATATCAAAGGCAATTCTTTCTGGCTAGAGACAGAATTGACGGTTCCGGCTAATACTGTTGCAGGTTTCAAAATTGCTCAAAAGAAAGACAATGATAATAAGGTCATTGCTGAAACAGTGATCGGTTATGATGCTTCCAAACATGAGCTATATGTTGACCGCACTAATAGTGGAGATGAGAAAATCAAACAAAATAAATTGATACAAACCGTCCCAGTTATCGACTCTAAAGGGAAAATTAAGTTGAAAATACTATTTGATAAATCATCACTCGAAGTATTCATAAATAATGGAGAAAAAGTTCTGACAACTTATGTCTATCCTGAGGAAGGGGCAGATTTAATATCAGCATTTTCAAATGGAGGAAGAACTTTCATTAAATCTTTAAAATTTTGGAACTTGTCTGGAATGAAATAAAAAAACCTTTCTAAAAACATAGCATGCAATTTATAATTAAGTATCAATTGGACTGATTCACTCCTTCTTTGCTCTCATTAATTTTTTAAACATTGATTTTTATATGAATACATTTAGGTTATGAAAAAAAGTAATGCTTTAAATTTTAAAAATGAAAATTCCTTTCAACCTTCTTATTTTAATATTATTTTTTTCCATTAATGTTTCAGCACAAACATCAGGGGAGCCACCATGCCCATTAATACCTCATTTTCAATTTTTCAAATTAAATAACAGGGTATTTACAGATAATGATTTACCAAAGGGAAAGATGGTGTTAATTATGTTTATTGACCCGGATTGTGAGCATTGCCAGCTTGCTATGAATAGTATCGGACAGCAATACTCTGCTTTTAGAAAAACTGATATTTTTCTAATCTCTATTTCTGGATTTAATAAAATAAATCAATTCATGAGCACTTTTGGAAGCAAATTAAAAGGAAAAGGTAACGTTACTCTATTGCAGGATAAACAGCAGCAATTTATATCTAAATTCCACCCTGCACGATACCCGGCTATGTTTTTATATTCCTCCGAAAAAAAACTACTTGATTATGAAGATAATCCGGAGTCGGTATTCAGGTTAGTAAATACAATCAATAAAAATCAAAATAAATTATGACGACTTAATTCTACCAGTAAAATTTCTATAAAATGAAACGCACTTTTCTTTTGCGGCTTATGATAATTTGCTGCGCTCTTAGCCTTTATAATAAAGTTTCCTTTTCCCAACCAATTGGTCTATTTGATAACCATCGGGATATTGGTATTAATGTAAAACATGGTTCAGTAACCTTTATTCCTGAAACCAATCAATATGTAATTTCTGGAGCGGGTTACAATATCTGGGGCGACCATGACGAATTTCAATTTGTTTACAAAAAAATTAAAGGAGATTTTATTCTTTACTCAAGAGCTGAGTTTTTGGGCGGCTGGGTAAATTATCATCGTAAAGTGGGTTGGATGATTCGCAAATCTCTTGATGGCAATTCGCCACATGTAAATGCTGTAGAACATGGTGATGGACTCACTTCTCTTCAATGGCGACCAATAACAGGTGCCCAGACGGAGGAACACAGGATGAAGGTAACACACGCGAACATCCTGCAGTTGGAAAGAAAAGGTAATATTTATATTATGAGGGCTGCCATTTATGGGAAACCTTTTCAGACGGATACACTTAGAGGAGTAGATCTTGGGAATGAGGTGTATGTGGGTCTCTTTGTGGGTTCACACAATTCAAATGTATTGGAAACAGGAGTTTTCAGCAATGTTAGTATTACGATACCTTATGCTGGGATTTCAGACCAAAATACAAAGATGACACTTGGAAGTAATTTGGAAATACTTGAAGTGGCTTCAGGAAAGCGGGATATTATTTATAAAGTGCCGTATTCTATTCAGGCACCAAATTGGTCATCAGACGGAAAGAATTTAATATTCAATGATTTTGCGGGTGTGATGTATCGTTTCAACCTTGAATCAAAAACTGTAACACCGATTAACACAGGCAATGTAATTCGCAACAATAATGATCATGTTATTTCTTTTGATGGGAAAATGCTTGGCTTAAGTAATCAGGAAAAAAATTTAGGAGGATCAATAATATATACGGTTTCAATTGAAGGAGGTGAACCCAAACGAATTACCCCCAAGGGGCCATCCTATCTTCATGGATGGTCACCCGATGGTAAGCAACTGGTTTTTTGTGGAGACCGCAATGGTGAATTTGATGTTTATAAAATCTCTGCCTTGGGAGGTAATGAAATCCGCTTAACGCAAACAAAAGGATTGGACGATGGACCAGAATACACCCCCGATGGAAAATATATTTATTTCAGTTCAGTACGTTCAGGATTGATGCAGATATGGCGCATGAAACCAGATGGAAGTGATCAGGAGCAAATAACAAATGATAGTTTAAATAATTGGTTTCCCCATATTTCACCGGATGGAAAATCGTTTGTATATATTTCTTTCCTTCCCGAGGAAACTGCTGCAGGTATTCACCCGCCTTATAAGCATGTTTATATAAGTATGCTACCCATAGATGGTAAAGCAGAGCCAAAGGTAATAGCTTATGTATATGGAGGACAAGGCTCAATGAATACACCTGACTGGTCACCAGATGGCAAAAAGATTGCTTTTGTCAGTAACACAAATATAACAACTCAATAAAATCAGATTACCCAGGTTGAAAATAATTTAGTAGTAATCTTAAGTAAAAAAATGATTTAATCATATTACGATGGTGAAATTTGAACTTTTTCCAAAAGATTCTCTATATGACAATTACAGCGAATGGAAGATGATAACAGTACCCGTGCTCATCCTAAAATAACCGCAAAATCAATCCGTGAAGAACAGCATAAACAAGATGTTCAAAAAAAATATACAATTGTTTATCACTAATATTTTGAACAAAAAATTTTTCAATGGGAAATCATAGTCAATTACACTTTTAATTCATTCATTGTAAAAAGATTAGTTATGAGTTTATGGAGCCAATTTCCAGATAATCGAATGTTAGCAGAGCTTTCCCTCTGGTCAGCTGATTTAACAGATTTAGCTAAAGAAATAGTTCGAACTGAACCATACGCTGATATTTATCATATTGATGCTGCTGATGGACATTTTTCGCAGCAGTTTTTGTTTTTTCCCGATTTGGTTGCCCGACTCCGTACCTTAACCAGCAAGCTATTTCATGTACATCTTATGGTTACCAGTGATATTCTTTTGACTCAAATCAATCAATTTGCTGATGCAGGAGCAAATCTTATTACCATCTGGTATGAAAACGGTGATATTGTTCCGACTGCTCTTAACAGGTTACATCATGTAGGTATTTCTGCTGGATTATCGATAGGATTGGAAACACCGGTTGAGGTGCTCATTCCTTATTTTGACTATATTGAACTGATTACTTTGATGGGAACACGTATTGGAGTTAAAGGTCAAAGCCTTTCGAAGCATGCCTGTGCTCGCATGCATTCTATGCGCCATTTAATTGAACAACACGGTTATTCAGATAAAATTAAGCTTGCTGCCGATGGTGGTAACCGATACCACACGGTACCAGCTTTACGGACTGCAGGGGCGGATAGTGTTGTATTGGGCTCGTTGGCTTATAATAGCCAAAATTTAAAAGAAACTTTTGATTGGCTTAGGTCTTTGCCTGGTCCAAAATAGATAGCCAATTGATCATAAAATCTTAATAATTTGGGTATTAACAGTGGATCAGCAGAGTAAAAACCGCCTTTGCTTGACAACTGTATCAAATCATGCAGTTGTCGGTAAAGATGTCTTACATTTAATCAATCTCACACAATCCAACATAGCCTGATTTATTTCTGCATTCAGATGAATGATGCCAACCTTTTGACAGGAAAACCTTTGCCGGTAAATCCCTGGTATGGCTTATTAGATTTTGAAACGAAATCATCAATTTGAATTATTTGTTTGTTTGCTGACGGATAAACCGGCAAAGGCTCACTGGCAAACGATTGTGTTTTGTCATTGGCAACCGCAATGATTGAGCAATATTTTTACTGGTATCATTCCACGAAAGGTTTACCTTGTTATAATTTACACCTGATTGGTTAAACTTAAAATTTTCGCAACCTCCAAAATTTACCAGGCGAAGCAACCCAAATCCTTTTACCGTTTATCGCTCTGAATGATTAGTCAACAGTATTTGATTATATGCTGAAATAAAGGGTTAATCTTTCTTTTTTTCTTCCATTATTTTCATAGGATATGTCTTCTATCAGCTTTTGACTTTTACCTAAAATTTCTCAGTCTTCAAGTATATTAATAATAAATGTTTTTGATTTAATTCAATACTTTTACTGTCTGCTTTATCACTAATTGTTTTTAACTAATTAGTTATGTCTTCAGTTAATCTTACCTGGATGGAAATGAAAGAAGGCAATAAAGACGCCTTTCTTACGATCTATAGACAAAATTATAGATATCTATTCTCATATGGTTTTAGTTTGTGCACAGATAAAGAACTTACTAAAGATTGTATTCATGAAATGTTTCTTGAATTATGGAACAAAAGAGCTTCTGTTAATTCTGCAGTTCTTAATGTCCGTTCTTATCTTTTCACATGGTTAAGAAGAAAAATCAGTCATGCTCTGTCAGATTTTAAAAAAGAAAAGGCTTTTGAAGAATATTCTTATGATATTGATATTTTTGAAAAGTCTTATGAAGATTTACTGATTGCATTCCAGGAAACTGAAGAGAAAAAAGAAAAACTAAGAAAGGCTTTAAAGAGCCTTACCAAAAAACAGTTAGAAATTGTTCGATTGAAATTTTTTGACAACTTAAGCTATGAAGCAATTTCAGAAAAAACTTCTCTCACAACCCGTTCTGTTTATAATACCATTTACGAAGCTATTTCGCGGCTAAGAGAATTTATGAATATCTTTTTTTAACGCCCAATTCTTTCCTTTTTCAATATATATTTTATCGGTGATCAAATTTTTTTTAAAAAACCGGTAAAAAATTTAATTATAGTACACTATAAGATAGAAGCAACTTCTGATTCCAACAGGATAGAACAAAATAACTTTTAATCATCTTCGAAAAAATAGAATGGGTATATGGATCAAAAATTATTAGTCAATTATCAGGTAGAAGATTTTGTTACCGATGAGACATTTTTAAATTATCACTTTAATTCTAACAAAGAGGACAGTTTGTTTTGGGAAGATTGGTTTTTACATCATCCTCATAAAATCGAATTAGCAAAAGAAGCAATTGAATTAATAGAGGCTGTGTCATTATCGATTCCGCAAGATGAATACCGAAAGGAATTGATCAAAATTAAAAATGCTATTGATAAATCTTCAGTTACTGAAGGCGAATTAAGGCGGTTTCCGATCGTAAGATTCTCAAAGAAAAAGAAAAGAAAAATCCGGTATGCAATAATCCTTTTAACGGTTATTTTTTCAGGATGGTTTTGGTTTGTTAGAGTTTCTGAAAACCGGCCTGAAAAATTAACTGAAATCGCTAATAACACTGCTTTTCCTAAAGTAATTACTTTGAGCGACAGTTCAGTTGTAACATTAGCTCCCGAAAGCTATATTCAATACCCTTCTGCTTTTAAAGACAAGTTAAGAAATGTTTACTTGTATGGGAATGCAAGCTTTACGGTGAAAAGAGATGTAAAACACCCCTTTAAAGTTCATACCGAAAATATTGTTGCCACTGTTTTAGGAACCGTATTTAATATAAAAAAATCCGGCGATTCAGCAATTGTGGTTGAATTATTAAAAGGAAAATTAAATGTTGAAATCATGAATTCTAAAATGAAAGCAGTGCAATCTGTGTTATTAGAACCAAATGAAAGAGCTGTATATGTAAGAAATGAGAAGCATCTATATAAAAATATTATCCTGGAAGAACGTACTCTTTCTTTTAATAAAAGCAATTTTCATGAAGTCGCCGAACAGATAAAAAATGCTTTCGGACTAACGCTTATTAATGAAAGCCCGAAGAAAGACTGGCGTTTTACAGGAGAATTTAAAAATTCTACAGCAAAAGACATCGTTGAAAATATTTGCCTGGTTGAAAACTTATCTTTTGCAATAAAAGGAGATACAATTCTAATTAAATAAAGGATGGAATAACCTTTAAAATAATTGATATGAATACAAAACTCCATTTCCCTGTTTTTGTAAGAATAATATTTACAATTTTTATTGTTTCATTCACGTCAATAGGAGCAAAAGCTTATGATCCCCCTGTTGATCCATTTAATGATGTGTATATTATTGTGACCAACACAAATACTACAATAGGAGAAATATTTAAGCTGGTTGAAAAACAAACTTCACTTTCATTTGTATACGACGAAAATGATGTGAATATTTCCAAAGAAATAAAAATTTCAAAGGGCCAACACCTATTAAAAAACGTACTGAACGTCATTTCAGAACAGGCAAATCTCCATTTTACCCGAAAACAAAATATCATTCTTGTCAATCACGAGACTGCGAAAAAAACCGATGCTGAATATAACAAAATAGCAACGCCGGTGACTGGCAAAGTAACGGATGCTTCCGGAACACCTCTTCAAGGTGTGACTGTGTCTCTGAAAGGTAGCCGTACGGCAGTGGAAACCGATGCTGACGGAATATTTTCTATAGAGGTTCCGGCGAATGGTGTATTGATATTTAGTAATGTAAACTACCAAAGTCAGGAAGTGGCCGTCAATGGAAGGTCATCGCTTTATATAAAAATGACTGTTGTCAATAAACAATTAAATGAAGTAGTTGTAGTCGGTTATCAAAGTCAAAAGCGTTCCAATATTTTAGGCGCGGTAACTACAGTAAATGTCAACGATATTTCTAAAATTCCAATTGGCTTCGCTGATCAGGCTTTGCAAGGGCAGGCATCTGGTGTGCGTGTAACCCAATCAACCGGGCAACCCGGAGATGGAGTGGCAGTACGTATCAGAGGCGTAGGATCTATTAATAATAACGATCCGCTCTATGTAATTGATGGCGTCCCCACCCAGGATGGTATCAATTTTTTAGCTGCCGATGATATCGCTTCCATTACCATTTTAAAAGATGCTGCTTCGGCGGCAATATACGGAGCAAGAGCATCGAATGGAGTGGTAGTTATTACCACAAAAAACGGAAAATCGGGAAGGACTTCCATTGACTACTCGGTATATGGCGGCGTTCAAACTCACGGTTATTTAACGCCGATGGCCAATGCATCGGAATATAAAACCATTTTTAATGAAATGGTAGCAAATGACAATGCCGGTCTCGCCCCAAATAATCCGTTGCTAAAAAAACCGATTCCGGATTCTATACCCATGGCAAATACTGATTGGATCCGTTCAATCTTTCGGGTAGCCCCAGAGCAAGATCATGAGTTGTCTGTGAGTGGTGGAAATGAAAAGATTCAATTTTCTGTTTCCGGTAATTATTTTCAGCAAGATGGTATTATTTTAAACTCATGGTATAACAGGTACACCTTACGTTCGAAGTTGACTGCAGAACTCACTAAGAGACTTAAGATCGGTACGGCACTAACTTACTCCTATTATGATAAAAATTCAATCGGAAGTTCAGGAGATGGCCTCGCAGGAAATGGTGGCAGCGTAGTGCGTTATGCATTGTTCCGCGATCCGGCCATTCCAATTTATATTTCACCCGGGGTGTATAGCGACCTGCCACAATATCCCGGCTTTTTCGGAGATGGATACAATCCTGTCGGTCTTGCAAATAATACAAACAATATTGAAAAGCAATACAGGGGTTTTGGCGATGTTTTCGTTGAATATGAGATCACTCCCGACTTATTTTTTAAAAGCGATTTCGGTGGCGACGTCTTTCTGACGAGGGGCAAAACATTTTTTATGAACTGGGGTACGGGCGGAAGGATAAATAACCCAAACACGTTGTCTGAGCAACAAATCACCAGCGAAAATATGGTTTGGAATAACACCTTCCATTATGCCAAAACGTTTAATACACTCCATAATTTCAGCTTTCTGGCCGGTACAGAGGCAGTATCTAATACCACCTTTTACAATTCAGGCACACAGCAAAATTTTCCATCACAGATACCTTCCCTCGAATATTTTGGCAATGGCGACCCTAAGACCTCAATACTTACAGAATCAGAGCAGGAATGGGCATTGATGTCCTTTTTGGCCAATGTGAATTATAACTATAATAATGAATTTTTTATTTCCGGAAGCGGAAGAAGAGACGGTTCCTCTAGATTTGGTCCGGCAAACAGGTGGGGAAATTTCTTTTCTGGCGCCGTCGGTTGGAATCTCATGAAAGAAAAGTGGTTCACGGATCTTTTCCCGGTTTTTTCAAGAATGAAGTTAAGGGCAAGTTATGGCCAATTGGGAAATCAGAACATTGGTGATTATCCCTGGGCATCGGTTGTAAACAGTGCGCTCAATGCCAGCAACGTCAGAAATTATGTATTTGGAGCGCCACAAACAGCCGTGCAGGGAATGACAGTTTCCAAATTAGGTAACACTGATGTGAAATGGGAAACATCAACACAAACAGACGTTGGCCTTGATATGGCGATTCTCGCTGAGCAGCTTTCCTTGTCGGTTGATTATTTTAATAAAGTAAACAGCGACATGCTGGTAGCCGTTCCATTACCAATGATTGGCGGAAATGCAAGTGCACCTTACGTAAATGACGGCAGTGTTCAGAATAAAGGGTTTGAATTTGATCTGCAATACAG
>JBQCFO010000436.1:0-9035 GCA_051959055.1 Ginsengibacter sp.
TGCTTCTAAAGCTGCACCTGCGAAGACAGAGGCTGCTCCGGCAAAAGCTGCTGCTCCAAAAAAATAAGTAGTTAGTTTTATACAATTTTAAAAAAATCCGGTGCAGTTTTTATTGCACCGGCTTTTTTTAATGCTTATTCATGCTTTTTTACAGCTTCAGGCTGGATAATTACAAATTCTATCAATTGATATTGTTGTTTTATTGCCTTACGTATCCGTTCAATCGCATCAGTTATTTCTACAGTATCCAAATCATCTTTAAAATTAATAATAAGCATTAAGACGACTTCGTCCGGAGATTCATACGTAGAAAGTACATTTACCACTTTTATTACAGACCCGTCTTTTTCTGCCAGTGCGATGATTTTTTTCTGAGTTTCAGGAGCGATTCCTTCACCCATCAGCAAGCTGCGACTCTCACGTGCCAGGATAAGGGATGCAAAAATCAATAATAACCCAACGGTAATGGATGCGACGCCATCTAATACAGGAAGATTATAGGCATGCGCGATTTTCATAAAAATAAAAACAATTGCCAAGCCACCTATGGCAGCGCTGTCTTCAAAAAGCACCTGAAAACTGGCAGGATCTTTACTTCGAATAATCGCTTCCCAAAAAGAAAGGCCCCCACGGATTTTATTGAATTCTCTGATGGCTATTATTAATGAAGTGCCTTCAAAAACCGCTGAAAAGACCAGAACCACGTAATTCCAGGTGGGATCTTGCAAAAGCAACGGTTTTCTGATGTGATGAATTCCCTGGAAAATCGAAACACCTCCGCCCAATCCAAAAATAAGAATGGAGATAATAAATGTCCAGAAATACAACTCTTTTCCATACCCAAAAGGCCGCTTTTTATCGGGAGGCTTTTTGCTTCTTTTCATTCCATATAAAAGCAAAATTTCATTGGTGCTGTCAACAACCGAATGAATTCCTTCAGAAATCATGGAAGAACTATTTGAGTAGGCTCCTGCAAAAAATTTGACAACGGCAATTAAAATATCGGCTGCCAAAGCGCTGAAGATGGATTTATAATTTTTTTGCATTAGAAAAATGAACTCAAAAATCATGCATTACTGAAAGCACTTTCGTATACTGTGATTTAATTCAGCCTAAAATGAAATAAAAATTACTGTTAAAAAAACCATTTTTGCAGGAAAAAAACAATATGCTTGCGGACTTTAGGAAATTACAAATCAGAGATATTTCTTTGTTTACAGTATGCAGAAATTTTAGTCTTTCAGCAAAAACACAAATAAGTTGATATTTTGTTTTCGGTTTCAATGAGTTTCACAATTTAAAAGGCAGCATCAAAAAAACTCTTTTTACATTTGTCTGAACCTCAATCAATATGATGCTGAAAGAAAAAATAAAAAAGCTGGCTGAAAATTATGCAGATGAGTTTATTCAAATCCGCCACCATCTTCATCAATACCCGGAATTGAGCTATCATGAATTTGAAACTTCAAAATTTGTTCAGCAAAAATTGAAGGAATATGGAATTGCTTTTAAAGTGATGGCCACAACCGGTGTTATTGGAATTATCAAAGGAAAAAATCCGGATAAAAAAGTAACTGCCCTTCGTGCAGATATGGATGCCTTACCCATTTTAGAAAAAAATAACGTGGATTATCGTTCAAAGAATGAAGGAGTAATGCATGCCTGCGGCCACGATGTGCATACAAGCTGTTTGCTTGGCGCTGCAAAAATTTTGAATGAATTGAAAAATGAATGGGAAGGAACGATTAAATTAATTTTTCAACCAGGGGAAGAAAAAAATCCCGGAGGGGCAAGCCTTTTAATAAAAGAAGGCGTTCTTGATAATCCAAAACCAAATGCCATTTTTGCCTTGCACGTGCATCCCAATCTGGAAGCAGGAAAACTAAGTTTTCGTGGCGGAATGGTAATGGCCAGTGCCGATGAAATTTATATTTCTGTAAAAAGCAAAGGCGGCCATGCAGCAGCGCCGCATTTAACTACCGATACGATTCTTGCTGCTTCTCAACTGGTGGTAAATCTGCAACAGGTTGTAAGCCGTATGAACAATCCATTTAATCCTTCGGTACTTTCTATCACTTCTTTTAATGGAGGAAATACCACCAATGTAATACCTTCAGAAGTAACGCTGATGGGTACTTTCAGGGCAATGAATGAAGAATGGCGATTTAAGGCGCATGAACTTATAAAAAATATTTGTCAAAAAACCTGCGAAATTTCAGGCGCACAAATTGAGGTTCAAATTGACGTAGGTTATCCGTTTGTGGTAAATAACATCGAACTAACGGAGATGGCTATACGAAAAGCTAAAGAATTGATTGGTGAAGAAAATGTGGAAGTAACAGAAATGAGACTGGGTGCGGAAGATTTTGCATTTTACTCTCATTTGATTCCCGCTTGTTTTTTCCGGCTTGGCGTTGGAAATGTACAAAAAAACATTACCTCCGGTGTGCACACACCTACTTTTAATATTGACGAAAAGGCCATAGAAAATGGAATTCGAATTATGGCATGGCTAGCTGTTTCAATGTGATGAATTAGCTACATTGACTATCTTTGATTTTAGTTTAGCCTGGTACGGTAGCTCAGATCGATTAGATAGTTTAAAATAGTTTAGATTTTTTAACCTGTGCGACAGGCCAGATTGTTAAACCAGTTTAGAGAGTTTAAAATAAACCAGTTTGTATAGTTTTGAATAGTTTAGATCGTTCAGAAGTTAAAACATGAATCCTTTTTCAAAAAAGAACAATCGCTGGTTTATCGTTTAATAAAAATATATGCAAAAAAACATTCGCAAGCAGGAAGCGCTCGATTATCATTCAAAAGGAAGGCCCGGCAAAATAGAAGTGATTCCCACAAAAGCTACCAAAACTCAAAGGGATTTGTCACTGGCTTATTCCCCGGGCGTGGCTGTTCCATGTTTGGAAATAAAAGAAAATCCCGAAACTGCCTATCAATACACAGCTAAAGGAAATTTGGTAGGCGTTATTAGTAATGGAACGGCGGTTTTGGGACTGGGAAATATAGGTGCAGTGGCCGGAAAACCGGTAATGGAAGGCAAAGGTGTTTTGTTTAAAATTTTTGCCGACATTGATGTTTTTGATATCGAAATAAATGAAACAGACCCGGAGAAATTTGTAGAAATCGTTGCTTCACTGGAGCCGACTTTTGGCGGGATTAATTTAGAAGATATCAAAGCGCCGGAATGTTTTTATATCGAACAAAAACTAAAAGAACGTTTGCGCATTCCGGTTATGCACGACGATCAGCATGGAACGGCTATCATTAGTGGCGCTGCCTTACTCAATGCATTGGAAATTCAAAAAAAGAAAATCAATAAAGTAAAATTTGTGGTGAATGGAGCAGGCGCTGCGGCTATGGCGTGTGTGCAATTATATGTATCACTTGGCGCTAATCCTGCTAATTTTATTCTCTTTGACAGAACCGGTGTGCTTCATTCGGGACGGGAAGGATTGAATGAAACAAAAAAACAATTTGCTACCACAAAAAATAATAATCTGACGCTGGAATCAGCCATGAAAGACGCTGATGTTTTTATTGGCTTAAGCGTCGGCGATGTGGTCACTCCTGATATGGTAAAAAGCATGGCAAAAAATCCTATCGTTTTTGCAATGGCCAATCCTGATCCGGAAATCACTTATGAAAAAGCGATTGAGGCCAGGAAAGATGTGATTATGGCTACCGGCAGAAGTGATTATCCCAACCAGGTAAATAATGTTTTGGGATTTCCCTACATTTTTCGTGGCGCTTTGGATGTTCGTGCTACACAAATTAACGAAGCTATGAAGCTTGCGGCAGTAAAGGCTTTAGCAGAACTTACCAAATCAGCAGTGCCAGATATTGTGAACATGGCATACAATGAAAGAAATATTGTTTTTGGTCCAAATTATATTATTCCCAAACCTGTTGATAGCCGCTTGCTTACTTCTGTAGCGCCGGCGGTTGCAAAAGCAGCAATGGAAAGCGGAGTGGCGCGGAAACCGATTACAGACTGGGATGCTTATAAAGTGGAATTGAATGATCGTCTTGGAATTGACAATCATTTGTTACGAATGATTGGTGCAAAAGCCCGGAAAAACCCAAAGAGGGTGGTTTTTGCGGAAGCTGAAAATCAAAAAATTTTGAAAACAGCTCAAATGGCTCAGGATGAAGGAATTGCTTTTCCTATACTTCTTGGCGACAGGCAAAAAATTGAAAAAATTGCAGCAGATGCCGGAATTGACATTTCAGCAATGCCCTTGATTGATCCCAAAAGTGATGAAACACACGATAAAAGGATGGAATTTGGAGAACTGTTTTTTCAAAAGCGGCAGCGCAGAGGTTTTAATGTATATGAAGCAAAAAAAACAATGAAAGACCGCAATTATTTTGGCTGCATGATGGTAGAAACCGGTGAAGCAGATGCCATGATATCAGGGCTTTCAAAGAATTATCCCGATACAATTCGTCCTGCTTTGCAAACCATTGGAATGGAGCCGGGTTCAAAAAGGGTGGCGGGAATGTATATCATGATGACCAAAAAAGGACCGCTGTTTTTGGCAGATACTACCGTGAATTTTAATCCGACTGCGGAGGAACTTGCAGACATTGCCATCATGGTTTCCAAGGAAGTGAAAAACTTTGGAATCGTGCCAAATATCGCCATGTTAAGTTATTCAAATTTTGGAAGCAGTAATTCGCCGGAAGCAAAATTGGTTGCACAAGCAAGGGAAATTGTAAAACAAATGGATCCTTCGTTGGTAATTGATGGCGAAATGCAGGCGAATGTGGCTTTTAATAAAGAAATTTTAAAAGACAATTATCCTTTCAGCGAGTTGGTAGATAAGGACGTAAATGTGCTCATTTTTCCCAACCTTGCTTCTGGCAATGTAACGTATAATCTCTTACAGGAAATTGGTGGTGCAGAAGCCATAGGTCCTGTTTTACTGGGGTTGAATAAACCGGTGCACATTCTTCAGTTGGGAAGCCATGTTCGCAGCATTTACAACATGGTTTTGATTGCGGTGGTGGATGCTCAATCAAAATGCAAAAGAAAAAAAGCAGAAAATGAAGCGCCTGTCAGCCGATGGAGAAAAAGTAAAAAATCTGAAGAATCATAAAAATTTTAAGCAAATAAAATGAAGCTATTTTCTTCCATTGGCGCTTATCTTTTGATGATGAAAGGTATGTTTAGCAAGCCGGAAAATTTTAAAATGTACTGGAAAGAGTTGATGCATCAGTCGGTGGAAATAGGGATGGGGTCGCTTTGGATCGTTACCATTATTTCTATTTTTATGGGAGCGGTAAGCGCCGTACAAACCGCTTATCAGCTTACCAGCCCCATGCTCCCCAAAGAAACTATTTCGCAGATAGTACGCGATACAGTAATCCTGGAGTTTGCGCCCACATTGGTTTGTATCGTTCTGGCCGGAGTTGTGGGAAGTAAGATCGCAGGTGAATTGGGAAACATGCGGGTGAGCGAGCAAATTGACGCTTTGGAAATTATGGGCATTAATACTAAATCCTATTTAGTAGCCCCGAAAATTTTAGGCGCTTTGATTACCATTCCTTTGCTCGTTGTACTTGCTATGGTTTTGGGCATTTGGGGCGGCAGGCTGGCAGGAAGCCTGGGTGGCATTCTTTCTGCAGATACTTACGATCGTGGCTTACTCATGAATTTTGTTCCAAAAAATGTATGGTTTGCATTAGTTAAGGCATATTCCTTTGCATTCATTATCAGTAGTGTTTCTTCATTTTATGGATACAATGTAAAAGGAGGTGCTTTGGAAATAGGGAGAGCAAGTACCATAGCAGTTATTACCAGTTGTATTCTTATTTTGTTTGCTGATTATTTACTTGCTTTCTTTATTTTGTAAAAAAACAGCAACATTTAAATTCGACAATTGTACTTTTTATGATTGAAATCAAAAACGTTTCAAAATCTTTTGGCGATAAAGAAATACTGAACGATATAAGTGCAGTAATGGAAACGGGAAAAACGAATCTGATTATTGGTACCAGCGGAAGCGGTAAAACCGTATTGCAAAAATGTATGGTGGGGTTGTTTGAAGTGGACAGCGGTGATATTATTTTCGATGGCAAAGATTTAACTACTATGTCAGAAGAGGATCGTAAAGAATTGCGTCAGCAAATTGGAATGCTTTTCCAGGGCTCGGCACTCTTTGATAGTATGACAGTAGAGCAAAATGTAAAATTTCCGCTCGATATGTTTACCAAATGGAATCATCAGAAAAAAATTGATAGGGTAAATGATGTACTTGCAAGAGTAGAATTGGAAGGAACGAATAAAAAATTTCCATCAGAAATAAGTGGTGGCATGAAAAAAAGAGTTGGTATCGCAAGTGCGATAGTATTAAAACCGAAATATTTATTTTGCGATGAACCGAACACTGGTTTGGATCCACAAACATCAATGGTTATTGATAAACTGATTCACGAAATCACCAAAGAGAATAATATAACTACGGTAATCAACACCCATGATATGAACAGCGTGATGGAAATCGGTGAAAATATTCTTTATCTATACCAGGGAAAAAAAGAATGGGAAGGAAATAATAAAGAAATTATTTTTAATAAAAGCGCAAGATTAAATGAATTCATTTTTGCATCAGAATTCCTGAAAGATGCAAAAGATATGCGTATGCTGGAAGAAAAAGGTATTATTGATAACGACCGGAATATGGAGGAGATTATGCGCGAGGGAGGAGCCAATCTTGTGATGGGAGATGAGGATAAAAAAGAATGATTTGTTCAAAAGTTCTCAGTAAATCAACAAATAACACGAATTCTCTTTTCAACTCCCAGTCCTGAAAGGATGTTATATTTTAGGATATGGCAACGCCATATTGTAAGAAGGATGCGACATTCCCCGGTGAACAATTATGAAAATCTCCTCCTTACCAACTGGTCAAACTGCTTTACAATCGGATCACTGTCCAACCATCCGATTTTCACCTTCAATTCTCTTCTTATCCAAAATTCTGCTTCTGCAAAAATGGAGAAATTTTGAATGGTTTTGATGCTACGTTCGTACATCGCTTCATCTCCGCGGAACAATTCATTAATAAATAAAAAACGGTCATTTACGCCGATTGCTTTTTTTAAATCCTTTATCGGAGCTGATGTGAGCGTTTGTGAAAGTTCTATTTTACTTTCTTTCAGACGATCGTTTAAAGATTCAGGATATTCAAAAGGAAGTTCATTTAAAGAAAACTTTTTCTCAACCGGATCCTGGTGCGCAAGTGTAGGCACTTCTTCTATTGGATCATATGAATAGGCCGGGCGGTTGTGAGAAATTTTTGCATTTACCGATTCAGCGTTTTTCTTTATTTGTTCCAGTTCTTCTTCAACTGCTTTTTCATCAACCTGCAAAACTTCAACTACTTTTTCTTCAGGAGGATTTGTTGAATCAATGGAAACGATATTAAATGCTAACGGCATTACCACAGATATTTTATTATTCGCAAAGGCGGTTTTTTTTTCAATTTTGTCTATAAGCTCACACTGTAAAATTTGAACGGTTTGTAACATTTCTATTGCCGGAGAATTTTCATCAACTTGCTTTTGGAGTTTTTTGAGGAGTGTTGACACTCTTTCCATATATAAAATGTAATAGGTTTAGAAAAAATGTTTGTTTTTGATTTAACGAAAAATCATTTTAACCTTGCAATTCTGTTCCAAAGAAGCCTTCTTTGGAATGGCTAAGTTACAAATTGAAAATTAAAAGTAAATGCAAAAATGTTTATAGAACCCAATTTCAGAGGCGAAAGGCGTGGCTGGATAGAAGTGATCTGCGGCAGCATGTTCAGTGGGAAAACGGAAGAACTAATCCGAAGGCTGAAACGGGTTGAAATTGCCCATCTGAAAGCTGAAATATTCAAACCTTCGATTGACATTCGTTTTGATGAGCAAAAAATCGTAAGCCATGATGAAAATAAAATACAATCGACACCGATAGACAATTCTCAAACCATTCTTTTGCTGGCCCAGGATGTGGATGTGGTTGGCATTGATGAAGCGCAATTTTTTGATAATGAAATAGCGAATGTTTGTGAAACGCTTGCCCTGAAAGGAATGCGCGTAATAGTAGCTGGCCTGGATATGGATTACCAGGGAAAGCCTTTTGGGCAAATGCCGAATTTGCTGGCGATTGCTGATTACATTACCAAACTTCATGCGATTTGTGTAGTATGTGGCAATATTGCCAATGTAAGTTATAGAAAAGTAAAAACGGGTGGCCAGGTTTTACTCGGCGAGAAAGATTTGTATGAACCGAGATGCAGGGTTTGTGCTGCATTAGGTGAAAGGGCAGATAAATCACTTTTGTAAAGTAAAAAAAGAAATCCGTCTATTTATTTGTTTACTGTAAAAGCAAAATAATGATTATAAGATGCAACGAAAATTCTCAGGCTCACTTTTCCAATTCCGCGATAATCATTTTATAAACCTGCTTGCAAGCTTCTTTCTTGATTCTTTGAGGGCTTCCTTTAAAAAGCTTCCGGCATCTGATCAGTTTTCCATTATGCAGCAGTGAGAAGAAGACAGTGCCAACCGGCTTTTCAGGTGTTTCGCTTCCACCATCTGCATTGAGTCCGGTAATGGCTACGTAAATATCAGCCTCAATTAATTGTTGAAGATTCATTGCCAGCGCATCGGTTACCTCCTGCGATTCAGCGGTGAATTTTTTTATGAGCTCAGCATCTATTTTTAGCAGGTTTGTTTTCACTTCTTCATTGTAGCAAACAATGCTTCCCCTAAAAACGTCTGAAGTGCCAGGTGTACAATTTAACCCGTTTGATGCTAATCCGCAGGTGACACTTTCAGCAAATGAAACAGTCAGCTTTTTTTCAATGAGTAATTTTATCAGTTTTTTTACCAGTGATTTCATTTTGTAATAGAATTGTTTTTGAGGATGTTTATACAATTGTTATGCCGTGCCATATAATTTTTATATTAAAATTTGGTATAAGATTATTGCCTGCAAATAGCCGGTATTGTGTGGTAGGATTGTTCAC
>JBQCFO010000437.1:0-2158 GCA_051959055.1 Ginsengibacter sp.
AAACGGCAGCGATCCAAAAGCGGTGAAAGCTTTGTGTGAAGCAGGTTTGAACAGCATTCGTGTAAGCACCAATTCTGCGCGTGAAGAAATTTATTTGCCGTATTATCGGCCAAATAATTATCAATTTAATGATATTGTTGAAAGCCTGAAAATTGTCAATAGTTTTGGCGGCTGGACAAGCATTAATTACTTTGTTTTTCCCGGAATGACTGATAGTGTGGAGGAATATGAAGCATTGAGGGAACTGATAAAAACCACTGGTTTAAAAATGATTCAATGGCGCAATTTCAATATTGATCCGGATTGGTATTTGGGAAAAATTGGCGTTACCGAAACCGGTGAATGTATTGGCATCCGGCAGATGATGTCGCTTTTAAAGGAGGAATTTCCGCAGTTGAAATTTGGATATTTTAACCCTTCTATCGAAAGGATAAAAGGTGATTTTGAAATGGATTATGCGAGATGATTTTATTATTGCAAAAGTTTTCGGCTGGTATTATAATGTTGATAAACTTTCCCTAATTCTTCTTTAGTGATGCGTATTCCAGACCATTACCATGTTTCCATTTCTTTTAATAAATCGTCCATCGTAATAAAGTTTCCATTCTCTATTTCTGCATCGCTGTCTTCAAGTTCCTTGTTATACTCTTCTATGGTTTGTTTTTCATCCGAAGTTTTAAATTCAACATGAAGAAATTTTAAGGTTTCCAAAAGCAACTTTTTTTTGGAAGTATCTTTAATATTGTCCAGTTCTATTATAAGTTCCATTTTTCTAAAATATGGTGTGTTTAACTGTAAAATGTAATTTGTCGCAAACTATTAATCTAACTAACAAATTTACTTTAATAAAGCCGGATTATCGAAAATTGCAATTTTCTGTTATTTCCATTAATCGATTCAAACATTAGCAAATTAGCATATCAGCACATCATCACATTAACCTAACTTCGCGCAAATTTTTTTTACAAGTATAATGCAGCCGGAATCAAATACGAAAATTATCAACGAAATAAAGAAACGCAGGACATTTGCAATCATTTCTCACCCGGAGGCCGGGAAAACAACGCTTACTGAAAAGTTTTTGCTTTTTGGCGGCGCTATCCAAACTGCTGGCGCGGTAAAAAGTAATAAAATAAAGAAACACGCTACCTCGGATTTTATGGATATAGAAAGGCAACGTGGAATTTCCGTTGCTACTTCGGTGATGAGTTTTGAATACAAAAATATTTTAGTGAATTTGCTGGATACACCCGGCCATAAAGACTTTGCTGAAGATACTTACCGCACTTTAACTGCCGTTGATAGCGTGGTTCTTGTGATTGATTCTGTAAAAGGCGTGGAAGAACAAACGAAAAGATTGATGGAAGTATGCCGGATGCGAGATACGCCGGTGATTGTTTTTGTAAATAAACTGGATCGGGATGGAAAAAATCCGTTCGATTTATTGGATGAAATTGAATCAGAATTAAATATTCAATTGCATCCGCTGAGCTGGCCGATTGGCATGGGAAAAGAGTTTAAAGGCGTTTATAATTTATTTGAAAAATCCCTTCTTTTATTTACTCCCAATCAAAAAACAACAGAAGAAGATGTGCCGATAGAAAATATCAATGATGAAATTGTTGAACAAAAGCTGGGTGCAAAAGACGCTGCGCGGCTGAGAGAAGACGTAGAATTAATAGAAGGTGTGTATGAAGAATTTGATCCGCAGCCGTACCTGGAAGGAAAGATCGCGCCTGTATTTTTTGGAAGCGCTATTAATAATTTTGGTGTAAAAGAATTGCTCGAAACATTTATCCAGATAGCGCCATTGCCACAGGAAAGAGCAGTAACCACGCGGGTTGTAGAGCCTGACGAAAATAAATTCAGCGGCTTTGTTTTTAAAAGTCACGCAAACCTCGACCCGCGCCATCGCGATAGGATTGCGTTTCTAAGAGTGTGTGCCGGTAAGTTTGAGCGCAATAAATATTTTCATCATGTGCGCCTGGATAAAAATGTGCGTTTCAGCAATCCTTACACTTTTTTAGCAAGAGATAAAGACATTATTGAATCCGCTTACCCAGGAGATGTGGTTGGTTTATTTGATACCGGAAATTTTAAAATTGGCGATACGCTTACTGAAGGCGAGGATTTTTATTTCACCGGAATTCCTTCTTTT
>JBQCFO010000438.1:0-2808 GCA_051959055.1 Ginsengibacter sp.
ACTTTATATTGTTCAAAATAATTTTTTAAAACTTTGAAAATATGTTGCGGCACTTCATCCAGGTTGGTAATATAATTAACGCCGGGATCACGTACCGCTACCGCAATTATTTTATCATCAATCAGGCCGGTATCTATCATCTGCATGTTGCCGATAACAAAAGCTTCTACGAGGCATAAGGGCTGTATCGCTTCCGAACACATCACTAAAATATCCAGGGGATCCCCATCTTTACCAAGCGTTTGCGGAATAAATCCGTAATTGACCGGGTAATGAAATGAGGAATAAATAATGCGGTCTAATTTTAATAATCCCGTCTTTTTATCTATTTCATATTTCGATTTTGATCCCTGGGGTATCTCGATCAGCGCATTTACAATTTGCGGCGCTTCTTCGCCATAACCAGCGCCATGCCATGGATGTAAAACGTACATTGGTAATTATTTATTTGGTTATTGAGTGTTAATTTTAATTGTTAAAAGTTGAGGTTGAAAGTTGAAGGTTGAAGACATGGAACTTTAAACCTTGAACCACCAACCTTGAACCTTGAACCAGGAACCTTGAACCTATTTCCCTGATCGATACCTTATTACTTCAGCTTTTTCTATTGTTATCAAGCCACCCGATTTTGTTTCTTCAAAAAGTTGTTCTATCGTTTTCACAAACAAATTTATTTTATCCAGCGTATCCACAATCTCTACAATCACCGGAAGATCTGTAGAGATATCAAAAAGTTTGGCGGTGTGTACCTTACTGTTTGGCCCAAACCCCATGATGCCTCTTGTAACGGTAGCCCCCGAAAGTAATTGTTTTTTTGCTTCAAAAACAATCGTTTCGTATAAGGGTTGCTGATGGTATTTATCAGATTCGCCGAGAAAAATACGAAGCAATTTTGCGTCCGGATTGTTTTCCATTTTTATAAATATTTTAATAAAGTAATTCCTGCACAAGTAGCAGCAAGACCTGCAAAAACACTTAGTAAAATGTAGGAAAATGCCGGCCAGTATTCCGCATCCCGTAGCATACTTACCGGTTCATTGGAAAAAGAAGAGAAAGTGGTAAATCCGCCCATGATGCCTGTTGCAAGAAAAATACGCCATTCAGGATTCCAGTTTCCTTTTTCACTAAAGCCATAAATCGCACCCATTAAAAAACACCCTATGATATTTACAGCAAGTGTTCCATATGGAAATGTTGAAAGAAATTTGTTTTGAACAAATATAGTCATGAGATAACGGGAAACTCCTCCGATAAAACTTCCCAAACCAACCAGTAATATAAGTTTCATTTTCTTTGATCAGTGAACTCCTTTAATTTCCGATAAAAGTGTATTTAAAATCTACAAGCCATTCATTATTTTGCTTTACTAATTTAATTTTTGAAGGTTTGTTTTTATAACTGTTTGTATAATAAATAATGTCAACAGAATCTGATTTTGAAATAGAAGAATCGATGATGATATTCGCATCACTGTAGCCATGCCTGTCTTCCGCATTCATATTGTTGTTGAATGTTTTGAGGCCTTCCAGGTATTCAATATTGGTGCTGTCGGCCAACATATATTTTTGGGCTTTGATGTAGTCACCTTTCAAAGATGCCTCAATAAAAGCTCTTCCCGATGCCAGCGGATCACTTTTATCTACCGTTCCTGAATCGTTACAGGCAGAAGTAATTGTTGTAAAAAAAATCATTACAAATAATGCACGTTTCATTTCTTTTTTTTAAATGAAGGTAAATATCTTTTTGGTTGTAAATAAAAAAAACACTTTTTTAGAAAGTGTTTTTGAGAATCAAATATCCGGCAACATCACTTTTATTTTTGTTGTGCTGCTTTCAGGCTGTCCATCAGTTTTTGCGCATGCTGCATTTTTTCTTTCAACTGAGAATTAGCACTGTCAAGTCTTTCATTCATTTGGGCGCTATCACCTTCCTTCATATTTCCCCTATCATTCATCCCATGTTCCTTCATTTTTTTATTGGCCATATCCATTAAAGTACCCATGTCAAAAGCTACTTTCCAATCGCCATTTTCTTTCTTTAAAAGGAAATCGGTAGTTTCTCCGGTTTTTTTGTCCTTTACCGGTACAGTTGCCTGGTCTCCATGAATAGAAGCATCGCCCATTTCCATATTCTTCATCATATCCATCATTTTATCGGCGTGATCGTTGTTCATGTGTTGCATACCCATTTCCATCATACTTAGCATTCCTTCACTGTCTTTTGTAGCATACTTTTTTGCTTCATTTATATCTTTTTTTGAAACAGCATCAAAAAAATGGCTGAGTGTTTCCTTTGGATTTCCATTGCTGCCGCTTTTGCAGCCGGGAAGAATTATAATACATGAAGCAACGATTATTGCAAGAATTTTCTTCATAAATGTTTTTTTAATTAAAAAACAAATGTAATTTTTCTTTGGAAAAAAAGCACTTATGATTTTCAGATACTTATTTTTCTAAGTCAGTAAATCAACAAATAAACAGATTTCTTATTTCGAACAGTGGGATAAAATCTTAAATACGCCAATAGTTAAATAAAATACTTCATTTTTTCTGCAGGTTTCATTTTCATTAATATAAAATCTAAAATCTAAAAATCATAACTTATAAATCTTAATTCTCAATTCTCAATTCTTAATTTTAAATAGAAATAAGAGGCCTGTTACACAGACCTCACTTTTTTCTAATTAATTATGCATTAAGTTTTTCTTTAGCTATGTTTACGATTTGTGTAAATGCAGCTTCATCGTTTATTGCAATTTCAGCAAGCATTTTTCTGTTTATGTCAATACCAGCTATCTTAAGACCGTTA
>JBQCFO010000439.1:0-15560 GCA_051959055.1 Ginsengibacter sp.
GCTTTTGTAGCTTCTCCTGAGATCACCACTGCACTTGCTATTGGAGGCTCGCTCAAATTCAATCCGCTTACAGATTTTCTTACTAATGTAAATGGTGAAAAAATAAAGCTAAAAGAACCGGAAGGAATAGAAATGCCGCTAAAAGGTTTTGCTGTAGAAGATGCAGGATTCCAGGCGCCGGCAGAAGATGGAAGCAAAGTGCAGGTGGAGGTCTCTCCTACTTCTGATCGTTTACAATTGCTGGAACCATTTCCTGCATGGAAAGAAAATGATTCAAAAAATTTGAAACTGCTTATCAAAGCCAAAGGCAAATGCACTACCGATCATATTTCCATGGCAGGTCCATGGCTTAAATATCGCGGTCACCTGGACAACATCAGCAACAACCTTTTGATAGGCGCGGTTAATTTTTTTAATGATCAAACCAATTTGGTAAAAAATCAAATTACCGGCACTTATGGCCCGTTACCGGAAACGCAAAGAGCCTATAAAGCAGAAGGAATTGGTTCTATCATTGTAGCAGATGAAAATTACGGCGAAGGATCTTCCCGCGAACATGCGGCGATGGAACCGCGGCACCTTGGCGTAAAAGCGGTAATTGTAAAATCCTTTGCACGCATTCATGAAACCAATCTGAAGAAGCAGGGAATGCTTGCGCTGACTTTTGCTGATAAAGAAGATTACAATAAGATCCAGGAAGATGATATAATTGATATTAATGGGCTGGAAGAATTTACTCCAGGAAAATCTTTAGAACTTACGTTGCATCACAGCAATGGAGCCTCCGAATCTTTTATTGTAAATCACACGTATAATGAGCAACAAATAGAATGGTTCAAAGCGGGTGGTGCATTGAATATTATCAGGAAGGAATTTGAGAACCGTTAATTATACACTGAGAAGGTTGAAGAGTTCAAGGTTCAAGGTTCAAGGTTGAGAGCCGTTAATTTTATTACTCGGGGGTATATGTGTTTATTATTCTAAATTACTAAGGTAATAAAGTTGCTTGTTGCCTATTCTGAGAGCGATATAGCAAACCATAGTAACCTTAGTAATAATCCAACATTCCTATAGAATCAGACCTTATTACCTTATGTTCTTTTCTTTCCACTACTTTTGATGCAGAACCATTTTTATTTTCAAATTTTTAACCATGACTTTCATTTCTTTTATACAATCTGCAGCTATAAAAAGCTTATCTCATTTATCCGGACAGGAATTTTCTGCAAAAGATTTCCAGTTAAATGAGACCAAGCCGGAGTTTGAAGGAGATTATACCATCGTGCTTTTTTCGTTGATAAAAACATTAAAAAAATCTCCGGAAGCTTTGGGTAAAGAATTGGGAGAGCATTTAATAAAAAACTATCCTGAATTTTTTGCAGGGTACAATGTTATCAAAGGATTTTTGAATTTGCAAATATCAGATGCTCCGTTAACTGATCTTTTGGTAAAAAACTACCAGGATGAAAATTTTGGTAAAAAGCCATTCAACCATCAAAAAATCATGGTGGAATATTCATCGCCCAATACCAACAAACCTTTGCACCTAGGACATTTGAGAAATAATTTTTTGGGATGGAGCGTTGCTGAAATTCTGAAAGCAAATGGCAATGAAGTGATAAAAACATCGATTGTAAATGATCGGGGCATTCATATTTGTAAAAGTATGATCGCCTGGCAAATGTTTGCAAATGGCGCTACTCCTGAATCTGTTCATGAGAAAGGAGATCATTTTGTAGGCGATTATTATGTAAGGTTTAATGAAGAATACAAAAATGAAATTGCTGAATTAATTAAGGCCGGAAAGACGAAAGAAGAAGCGGAAAAAGAAGCGCCGATTATGAAAAAAACGCAGCAGATGCTTTTGGATTGGGAAAATGGAACCCCGGAAGTACGCGCGCTTTGGGCCAAAATGAATGGGTGGGTCTATAAAGGCTTTGATGAAACGTACAACAGGATCGGAACTGATTTTGACCATACATTTTACGAAAGCAACACCTATCTTTTAGGAAAAGATTTTGTACAGGAAGGTTTGGATAAAAATATTTTATTTAAAAAAGAGGACGAAAGTGTGTGGATTGATCTGTCAGATAAAAATCTGGATGAAAAATTAGTTTTGCGCGGTGATGGCACTTCGGTTTATATCACGCAGGACATCGGGCTGGCCATACAAAAATTTGAAGAATATCATTTGGATAAAAGCATTTATGTGATCGGCGATGAGCAACTGCATCACATGAAAGTATTGAAAGAAATTATCCGTAAGCTGGGGATGCCGTTTGCTGATAAAATTTTTCATTTGAGTTATGGAATGGTTGAATTAACCACCGGAAAAATGAAGAGCCGCGAAGGAACCGTTGTGGATGCGGATGATCTTGTAGATGAGATGGTAACGACGGCGGCGCTGCATACAAAAGAGCTGGGAAAAGTAAAAGATTTTTCAGAAGAAGAACTGAATACATTATATGAAACACTTGCTCTTGGAGCGATGAAGTTTTATCTGTTAAGAGTGGACCCGAAGAAAAGAATGGTTTTCAACCCTGCAGAAAGTATAGACTTTCATGGATTCACGGGACCTTTTGTGCAATATACTTACGCAAGGATTCAGTCTATTTTGAGAAAGGTAGATCGGACAACGGACGACAGACGACAGACGACAGACAACGGATCAAGGACAACAAACATCAGTACGCTTCTTCCTTTAGAACTTCAATTAATTATTATGTTGGAAAAATATTCAAATATAATTTCTGACGCGGCAGAAGAAATGAATCCGTCTGTAATTGCCAATTATGTTTTCAATCTTGCCAAATTATACAACTCATTTTACTCAGAACATTCTGTAGCAAATGCTGAGACTGAGGAGAAGAAAAATTTACGTTTGTGCATCAGCGTTATGACGGCAAATATTATCAAAAGCGGGATGGAACTGTTGGGTATCAGGGTACCCCAAAAAATGTAATTCTTTTTAAACTGTTTTAATAAATTTGTTTATCAAAATTCTAAAGAAAGCCTAACCTCTTTCTGCTTCATTTTTCACTAATAACCCAAGCAATGGAAAACGAATCGAAGGATGATAAAGCATCAACAAGAGTTGATTATTGGGACAACCGTTATTTGAACAATGAAACCGGCTGGGACATGAAGCAGGCTTCGCCTCCGCTTAAAGGTTATATTGATACCCTCGAAAACAAAGATTTAAAAATTTTAATCCCAGGCTGTGGCAATGCTTATGAAGGAGAATATCTTTTGAAAAAAGGCTTTAGAAATGTAACGTTAATTGACTTTTCGAAAGTATTAACCGACAGGCTAAAGGAAAAATATAAAGACAAACCTATTTCCGTTATAAACGAAAATTTCTTCCATCTGCAGGGCAAATATGACTTGATTCTGGAACAGACATTTTTTTGTGCATTGGATCCATCGCTTCGCGAAAAATATGTTAAAAAATGTTATCATCTTCTAAATGATTCCGGAAAAATTGCCGGTGTTTTATTTAATAAAAAATTCGCTCCTGCAGAGCCACCATTTATTGCAACGGACGAAGAATACAAAAAATTATTTAAGCCTTTCTTTACTTTTTTAAAATTTGAAAGCTGTAATAATTCTATTGCAGCAAGAATGGGCTATGAGTTGTTTTTTGAGTTTGAGAAAAACGCCGGATTAAAATAATGGATTGAAACCTATTACTACCCTATTTCTTTCCCGGAAGAATCTGCAGCCTTTTATCAGGTTGACAGTAACTCAAGAAACAGCTGAGATTGATACCTCTCTATTTCAGCAAACCAAGAAATACTTTCGATTCCTGTTTTGACTTTCTCTATTCCGACCTCAGACTTTCAACAGGATTTGCCATCGCTGCTTTAAAAGTCATATACCCAATACTGATAATTGCAATTAAAATCAAGCAAATGACAGGTAGCACAAACTGCCACCAGGTTAATTGCACGCGGTAAGCATACCCCTGAAGCCATTGCGTAATAAAAAAAGCAGATAGAGGCAGTGCAACAATACTGCTCATTAAAATTAATTTTACAGCACCGCTCCCGAGCATTCCGATAATTGATGGGACAGAGCCGCCTAATACTTTACGGATGCCTATTTCCTTTTTTCTTCTGGCTGTGGAATGTATGGTTAGACCTAATAACCCCAGGCACGCAATAAGTATTGCCAGTGAAGAGAAAAGCAGAAACATTTTCCCAAATTGTATCTCCTGCCGGTATTGTCTGTTGTAATAATCATGATAAATATTATCTGCATCCTTAGGCATCCTGTCATAGCTTTTTTCAAAGTGTATATAGGCAGATAGAATAATAAATGTAGACATCCCGAGAGCAAGACCAATCACATTGATGGCAGTAAAAACTTTATTAAATCGCAAATTTCTCCACGCAGTTTTGAAATAGTTTTTTATCATTTATTGTTTGTTTTTTGAATAGATAGGGACAATTATGTTAACAGCAAAGCAACAAATATTCAAGATCTTTATTCACCGTTTCGCATTCAACATTCACGGAACGCTGCGTAACGATCCTACTCTGAACGTAAGCTGTTCACAGGATTTACAATCGCTGCTTTTATCGCCTGGAAACTGACGGTTAACAAAGCAACTAAAATTGCAAGAACACCCGCAAGAATAAATACCCACCACCCTATATCGATTCGATAAGCAAACCCCTGCAACCATTTATGCATTCCAATCCATGCAATAGGAGAAGCAACGACGAACGCAATTAAAACCAATTTTATAAAATCTTTAGACAACAAGGATGTAATGCCGGAAACTGAAGCGCCAAGCACTTTCCGAATGCCTATTTCTTTTGTTCGCTGAATGGTACTGTAGGAGGCAAGCCCTAATAATCCCAGGCAGGAAATAAAAATGGCGAGGATCGCAAAGTTTAAAAACAGGTTTCCAAATCTTTGCTCACTGCGATATTGCCGGTTGAAAAATTCATCTAAAAAATAATAACTGAACGGCCTGTCGGGGATAAGCGTTTTCCATTTATTTTCAATAGCTGCGATCGTTTTGGGCAAATTTGTAGCTGCTACTTTTATAGAAACCAGGTTGCAATTATTTGGTTCGATGCGCATGCTTAATGGTTTTATTTCTTCCTGAAGAGAACGGTAATGAAAATCTTTCATCACCCCAATAATTTTACCTTCTCTGCCCCATTGTTTAAAGCGCTTGCCTATCGCTTGTTTGGGTGAAGTGTAGCCAAACATTTTCACCGCCGCTTCATTTAAAACCATGGCCTGTGTGGTATCTGTTGCAAAATCTTTGGAGAATCCGCGCCCTGCTGCCATTTTTATTTTGTATTAATTTATGTAATTAAAATCAACAAAATACAAATCGAGATTGGCAATTTGCATGTCTCCTTTTCGATTTTCTATTACCGAATAAGCGCCTGGGTTGCCGCCGCCGGGAACACTACCCGACATGGCTGTTGATTTTACGGAAGGCAATTCTTTTACCGCCTGTTCAAAAGCGTTTTTGGCGGGATCGCCATTTGTATCTATAATCATCATTTGATCTTTGCTAAACCCCAAATCCTGGTTGCGCATAAAATTCATTTGCCTGTAAACAACAATTGTTGCAATGATCAAGGCAATAGAAATAGTAAACTGAGCAATTACTAATCCTTTTCTTAAAAATATACCACGCGTGCCTGTTGCAAAACGTCCTTTTAAAACAACAACCGGCTTGAAGGATGACAAGACCAATGCAGGATAAATGCCTGCCAGCAATCCGATACCAATAGACGCAAAAAAGAGAAGCACGAGATAATTTAAATGAACAAAAATTCCACTGCTGATTGTTTTTCCCGCCAACTGGTTGAACAATGGTAACAGCAGCCACGAAAGAAAAAACGTAAGTATAAAAGCAATTAAACACAATACCACTGACTCGCCTATAAACTGCGCCGCCAGTTGCCTTTTGCCGGCACCTACTACTTTTCGTATGCCCACTTCTTTAGCTCTTTCTGCAGATCGTGCAGTAGTGAGATTGATAAAATTAAAGCAGGCAATCAATAAAATAAATATGGCAATAACTGAAAAAATATAGACGTTGGTAATGTGCCCTGTTTTGCTGTCGTCGCGGGTGGAATAAAGATAAACATCTTTCAAAGGTTCCAAAAACAGCGTGGGATACATTTGGATTTTTTTCATTTCTGTACCATTACGCCGCTCGAGGAATGCCGGAAATTTTTTCTCTAATAATTTCGCATTTGTACCGGGTTTTAATAATAAATAGGCGCGTGCACCATAATTTCCCCACTGGCTGTCGAGGCTTTGATTAAACTTTTGAGTGATGGTAGTCATGGATAAAACCACATCTGCTTTTATCTGGGAATTCTCAGGAATATCCTTCATAATGCCTGTTACTTTTGCAGGAAACTTATCGCCTGTCACTAATAAAGTTTGTCCAATCGGATCAGTGTTTCCAAAATATTTTTTTGCAGCAGTTTCCGTAAACACTACACTGAATGGCTCTTTCAAAGCAGTGTTTGGATTGCCTTTCAGCAATTTAAAATCAAATACTTTAAAAAATGCAGAGTCGGCCCAGGCAGCATTTGTTTCCTCGAATTTTATATCGCCTTTTCTTATCAGCACATTGTCACCTGATACAATGCGGACGAAACTCTCAATCTCCGGAAATTCGTCTTTTGCATTCGGAGCCACTGCCCATGCAGGACCACTTGCATGTAATACTTCGGTAGGCGTTTTAATATCGCTTACCACGCGGTAAATGCGATCTGCTTTTGTATGAAATGAATCGTAGCTTAATTCAAACTTTACATACAGGAAAATAAGAAAGCAGGCGGTCATTCCGACTGTTAATCCCATGATGTTGATGAATGAAAAAACTTTGTTTTTCCACAGATTCCGGAAGGCGATTTTGAAATAGTTTTTGAGCATGATTGTTTGTTCGTAGTTTTTAATAATTCTTCCTTTTTTTGTATGGAAAATAACATAATAAGGTAAATTAGAGATTTTGGGATTCTGTTACTAAGGTGATAATGTTGCCTGCCAGCTTTTTCTAAGACTGTATCATTAAAACCTTAGTAACCTTAGTAAGAATTCAGTACAAATGAATCAAACCTAATTACCTTATGTTCTTTTGTTTCCACTATTTTTGACGAAGCACCTTTTTAATTCTTCTTTAGTGCTTCGTTTATAATTCTTCTAAATACAAAAACTAATTATTTCTTCGTTCACTGCATTAGCTCATTTTCACATTTTCACATTCAGATTACATCACATTAAATCACTCACTTCTCAAACTCTTTACCGGGTTTGCCATCGCAGCTTTCACTGCCTGAAAAGTGACGGTCAATAATGCAATGGCAATAGCTAATAATCCTGCTGCTAAAAATATCATCCAGCTGATTGTTATCCTGTATTCATATGTTTGTAACCACTTGTGCATCATCCACCATGCCAGCGGGAAGGCGATAATGCAGGAGATCGCAACCAGTACCAGGAAATCTTTTGAAAGCAAGGTTGCCAAGCCTTTTGAAGAGGCGCCCAGCACCTTTCTGATACCGATTTCTTTGGTTCTTCTTTCAGCAGTATAAGCTGCCAAACCAAATAATCCGAGGCATGAAATGAAGATCGCAAGTATTGCAAAAACACTTGCCAATTCACCAATAAGGGTTTCCGTTTTAAACAACTGATTAAAATCTGTATCAACAAAATTAAATTCGACAGGATAACCGGGGTTATCGTTTTTAATGATTGATTCTATTTTTGCCAAGGCCGGTTTTACATCCGCATTCTGCTTTAACCGAATGGTTAAATAATTTACATAAGAAGTATCTGAGAATAAGATAAGCGGCGATGCGGGGGCGAACATGTTGTTGTAAATAAAATCTTTAATTACTCCAACAATAGTCATGTTATACAATTCGCCTTTTTGATTATGACGGGAGATGATGCTGCCAACAATATTTTTATTTCCAATCGCTTTTGCAAGTGATTCATTAATAATAACATGGTTACTATCAGATTTCATATCAGTATAAAAATCCCTTCCGGCTTTAAGTTGCATGCCGGTAGTTGCAATGAACTCAGGGCTGATATTATCTACACTTATCAGCAATTGTTTATCCGGGTCTTTTCCTGGCCAGGTAAAATCGCCGGTATTGCTTCCAACCTGCAATACAGATTGTGAACTTAAGCTTGCATTTTGCACCAGCCCAGTTTGCATCAAATCATTTTTGATAACACCAAAGTTCTCTTTCATCCTGCCGGTAATGGTCGTATAAATAAGTCCCTGCCTGTTATATCCTAAATCCCTTTCTTTTACATGCACAAGCTGGCGGTAAATAATTATCGTGCTGATAATAAGAATAATAGATACGGCAAACTGGGCAATTACCAAACCTTTTCGGATAAAGCCCGCGCTGCCACCGGATTGGATTTTTAGTCCCTTCAAAACTTTTACGGGATTGAATGAAGAAAGATAAAAGGCGGGATAACTACCCGCAATTAATCCGCATAATAATGCAATGAGCAATAAACTTCCAAAATGCAGCGGATTAAAAATATCCAGTGACAATTGTTTTTCGACAAGCGTATTAAAAGCAGGCAATGAAAGATAAATAATAAGAACCGCAAATAAGGTTGAGAGCAATGCCATAAACAACGCTTCTCCTATAAACTGGGCAATCAATTTATTTTTTCCGGCGCCCAAAACTTTTCTTACACCCACTTCTCTTGCACGTTGCTCAGAGCGTGCTGTTGAAAGATTCATAAAATTAATGCACGCAATAATTAAAATGATCCAGGCAATTAAACTGAAGAGGTTTACATATTTTAGTTGTCCTTCTTTTTCTTTTCCATTCGGATCAAAACTGTTATACATTCTCCACCGGTTCATTGGATAAATGGACAACTTTGCATTTGTTTCTTTTTGCTTCGTTTGAACATATCCATAAAGCTTTTTGTTGATTGCTGCAATATTCGCATTCGGTTCTGTTTCTACATAAGTTACAATGCCATTGTTACCCCATTGTTGCAACCAGTCATTTTGATCCAGAAAAATTTGGAATGGGGCAAGCCAGTCAAATCTGAAAGAAACATTTTCAGGCAAATCTTTTATAACGCCACTAATTACATAATCGTGGTGGTTGTTCATCTTCAATGTTTTGCCCACAACATCTGTTGACTGAAAAAATTTCTTTGCCATTTTTTCTGAAATGACCAATGAGTATAATTGCCTGAAAGCATTGCCTGCCTTGCCTTGTATAAACTGAAGCTCGAACATTTTTAAAAAAGGAGAATCCACATAATTTCCTGATTCATAAATTGCCTTATCGCCGAGAGAGAAAAGCTCCGGATTGCCCCATGTGCTTCTGGTGGCTCTTTTAATACCCGGAATTTCAGCTTTCATAGATTGGGCTAAAACTCCTGGTGTAGCATCAAATGTAAATGTAGTACCGTCGTAGGTCTGCTGGTCTTTAACGAGGTACAGATTATCCCGGTTACTGAAATAATGATTCCAGGTTAATTCATTTTCTACCCACAAAAAAATGAGTGCAGCGCATGCAATACCAATGGCCAGGCCGAATATATTTAAGAAGCTGTAACCCTTGTTTTTCCAAAGATTTCTGAAAGTTGTTTTGAAATAATTCCTGAACATTTTCTAATTATTTTAAAGAGTTAATTTTTATAATTTTAAGAAGAATAAAAATTAAAAAAATTATGGAAAGCTGATAAAGACCTTCTTATTCTGAATTCATTTGCCAATATTCCCATTTTAAATGCTGTTGATTTTTTGAAATAAATTTTGATTTTATTTCTTAACATCTTTACATTAAAGCAATAAATAATAGTGATTAATATTTTGTCATTATCTCATGAGCCAATCATTACACCCTACTCGGTCCGCAAACTCTCCACAGGATTTGCTACCGCTGCTTTTATCGCCTGGAAACTTACTGTCAGCAAGGCAATTAATAAAGCAGCAAAACCGGCAACTACAAACATCCACCCGCTTATATGTATCCTGTAGGCAAAACTTTGCAGCCATTTATTCATCGTCCACCACGATAATGGAAATGCAATAAGGCAGGCGATAAAAACTAATTTTAAAAATTCTGTGGAAAGCATGCTGGTTACCTGGGTTACACTTGCTCCAAGCACTTTGCGAATGCCTATTTCTTTGGTACGTTTTTCTGCTGTGTAAGTTGCCAGGCCAAATAATCCAAGGCATGCAACGAATATGGTAAGCAGCGCAAAAATGTTGAGAGTCGTTCCGGTCTTTTGTTCCGCGGAATAAGTTTTGTTATACAAATCATCCAGGAAAGTATAGGTAAAAGGCTCATCCGTATTGAATTTATCCCATTGTTTTTTCATACTGGCAAGCAAGCCTTTGATATCAGTAGTTTTTACTTTTAATATGATACCATTATCCGGATCCAGTACCATTAATAAAGGTGAAACAGGATCATGTAATGATTTAAAGTTAAAATCTTTTACAACTCCAATTACATGAAACGGCACATTTGTTCCCCTGAAACTATTTTCTCTTATAATAGTCTTCCCAATTGCACCACCGTAGTTACCGGCTGTTGCCCAACCAAATGCTTTTGCAGCAGACTCATTGATGATGATGCCTGTGGAATCTGTTGTAAATTCTTTAGAAAAATTTCTGCCTGCGGCGATGTGCATCTCTAGTGTTGGAATGTATTTTTCATCTACATGATATTCTTCCGTTTTCATAATCTGGTTATCATGTCCCTCAGGATAAGCAAATGCATTGCCTCCGCTACTTGGCCCTGCCGGTTTAAAAGAGGAAACAGTTGCATCAATTACTCGCGGGTCATTCAGCAATTCCTGTTTATAAATTTGTTCATTTTTACCTAAAAGATATGAATTGGGAATGGTAAGCACCTGCTCTTTATTGTAACCCAGGTTTTTATTCTGAATAAATTTCATTTGCTGCCACACTACTATTGTGGCGATTATCAAGCCAACAGAAATAAAAAATTGAAAAACAACCAGGCTGCTTCGCAAACCAAAACTCTTATTGTTGCCGGTAAGTTTTCCTTTTAATACAGCAATCGGCTTGAATGAAGAAAGAAAGAATGCAGGATAAAGGCCTGCAATGATGCTTACAAAAATGCCCATTGCAAAAAGCGACGAAATTATTTTCAGATTAAAATCAAAGGATAAATTTTTGCCGGAAATATTATTGAACTCCGGCAAGGCAAGTTGAATTAATAAAAGAGAAAGGAGCAATGCAATAAATACCAGCAAAGCCGATTCTGTTAAAAACTGAAAAATCAATTGTGATTTTCCGGAGCCGATTACTTTTCTTACGCCTACTTCTTTGGCCCGTTTTGAAGCGCTGGCTGTTGATAAATTAATAAAATTAATACATGCTATCAGCAGCATAAAAATGGCAATTGCACCAAAAATATAGACATACATCGCATTTCCCGGCGCATCTAATTCATAGTTTGAATGTGAATACAAATGAATAGAAGTTAATGGCTGCAGGGCAAAGCCCAGTTTATTTCCTTTGGTACGAAATTGTGAAAGGCTTAATCCCATTTCTTTTTGAATCTGAGGGCCCATGTATTTTTCAACCATACCCGGCAATTTGGCTTCTAATTTTTTATAATCATAGCCAGGTTTTAATAACAGATAGGTAAAAAAATTGGAGCCCATCCAAGAGTCAGATTTGGCTTCATCCAAACCAGTCATTGATGCAAAAATGTCGAAATGAAAATGAGAATTTGCAGGCACTTTATCAATCAAGCCAGTTACTTTAAATGAAGTGTTTTTATTATCAGAAAAAACTAAAGTTTTACCCAAAGGATCTTCATTACCAAAATACTTTTTGGCAATTTCTTTTGTAATAATAATAGTATTGGGTTGTTGCAATGCCGTATTTACATTGCCTTCAATTAGCGGAAGTGTAAATATGCTGAAAAAATTCGGGTCAACAAAAGCAAGCTGATCCTCTTTAAAAGTCCTGCCTTGATAAGAGATTTTTGGAGCTCCGTATACCCGGATTCTCGTTGCATCTTCCACTTCAGGATAATCAGATTTCATTGCTTCAGCTACCGGAGGCATTACATTGCTTTCATTGATTTTTCCTCCATTGATATTTGCCTGGAAAACGATCCGGACAATCCTGTCGGCATTCTTATTGAACCGGTCGAAGCTTAATTCGTTCTGAACAAACAGGAGAATGATAAAACAAACAGAAATCCCAATAGACAACCCTGCAATGTTGATGAATGAAAAAGTTTTATTTTTTAAAAAACTTCTCCATGCGGTTTTGAAATAATTTTTGAACACGAGATTCTATTTGAGTTATTAAACTACTTGCATCAAACCAACAAATAAGCAGGATTTCAAATTTCACTTATCCACATCTTCACAATAGGTTACACCAAAATATTCTCTGTAACCGTTTGTCCATCCAACATGCGGATAATACGATGACTGTAACGTGCGTCATGTTCGCTATGCGTAACCATAATAATGGTTGTTCCATGCTCATTTAATTCGGTAAGCATCTGCATCACTTCATTCCCATTAGATGAATCCAGGTTTCCTGTTGGTTCATCCGCGAGAATTAATTTGGGGTTATTTACAACCGCTCTTGCAACCGCCACACGCTGTTGCTGCCCGCCGGATAATTGTTGAGGATAATGATTCTTTCTGTGCATGATCTGCACCTTATCCAAAACTTCTTCCACACGCTTTTTTCTTTCATCTGCTTTTACTCCCAGGTAAATCAAAGGCAATTCTACATTTTCAAAAACAGTCAGTTCATCAATGAGGTTAAAACTCTGGAAAACAAAGCCAATATTGCGTTTGCGGAGATCGGCTCTTTTTCTTTCATTGAAATGAGCTACTTCAATTCCATTAAAAATAAAGCTTCCGCTATCAGGATCATCAAGCAATCCGAGTATGTTCAATAGTGTTGATTTTCCGCAACCGGATGGCCCCATCACCGCTACGAATTCTCCTTCTTTTACAGAAAAAGTAAGTTTGTTTAATGCTACCGTCTCTACTTCTTCAGTGCGATAGATTTTTTCTAAATTGCTAATTTTTATCATTGTTTGTTTTTTTGTAGTTATCACATCAGCTTTCAGCCGTTTAAATTTTTATTAGAAATCCATCTTCTGATGGGAATAAAGGAAATTCATTTTGTTGATGGAATGTTTCATATTGTACCTCCTTTTTTAATGCACAATTGAATTTCGAATTGCAGCAGGTTTCACTTTTAATGCCAACTGATGCGAAAACAAAAAGTAGGATGGCAAACAGCCTGTGAAGAACATTTTGTTTCATAAAAGATGATTTAATGCGTATAAGAATTTAACCTTGAACTTTCAACTTTCAGCTTTGAATTTTTTTCTATTCCTTCTTCAACACCAACTCCTGCATGTCTCCGTAATTTTCATAACTGCTCGTTACTACTTTATCACCAGGTTTTAATCCGTCCAATACTTCATAATAATCAGGATTCTGATTTCCCAGTTGAATATTTACTCTATAGGCTGCACTTCCGTTTTCATTTAATTTAAATATCCAGTTACCTCCGGTTTGCTGATAAAACCCGCCCTTTGGCAACAATACCGCAGTCCTTGCATCGCTGAGCGCTAATAATATCTGTAAACTTTGTCCGCGCCTGATGCCCTTTGGTACATTTCCTATGAATTCCATATCTACCTGAAAACGGCCATTGGCTACCTGTGTATACACTTTTTTAATTTCAAGAGTATAAGTAGTATCATTAAAGTTAAAAGTTCCTTTCAAGCCTGTATAAACTCTTGAAATGTAGTGTTCATCAATATCAACGCGCACTTTATAACCGCTCAGCACATCTATTTGTCCCAGCCTTTCACCTTTATTTTTGGATTGTCCGATTTCTGCATCAAGAGAAGTGAGTTGCCCGTCTATCGGAGCGCGAACGATTAAATCTCCTACTTTTTGACGCATCACATTTAATGCATTTTGAGAACCTTCAAATGCCTGGCGTGATTGTTTGATTTGTTGTTCATTAGACAGTGAGTCCTGGTGAAGAATTTGTTGAGTTAATTTTTCCTTTTGCAAATAATAATCATAATCATTCTTTGCTTTTTGAAATTCCTGGGAACCAATTGCTTTTTGTTCGTATAAATGTTTATCTAAATTATAAATCCGCTCAGCTTCCTTTAACTCACTTTCCACATCAGTCATCTGGTTCAATTTGCTAACCGTATTTTGTTGAGCCGCATTTTTGGAAATCTGCATTTGCGTAAGCAGATTATACACATTTGTTTGCTGAGTAACGAGCCCAAGTTGTATGTCTGTATTCGACAATCTTAAAATTGGTTCACCCTTTTGCATCATGGCGCCATCATCTACGTATCTTTCTTCAACGCGGCCACCTTCCACTGCATCAAGATAGATAGTAGTGAGCGGCAATACTACTCCATTCACAGGAACAGTTTCCTGGAAAAAGCCTTTGGTTATTGTGCTGATGGTGAGCCGGTCAGTATCCACATTCAGTTTGCTTTTTCCGGATGTGAAATAATAGCTTGCTCCGATCAGCGCAACCACCGCCACTATTCCGGCAATCGTGAGAATTCTTTTTGACGACCATTTCTTTTTTTCAATTACTCTGTCCATAACTTTTTTTTAAAACCGGGATAAGAAAACTTTTTTTATTTATTTTTTTAATTCTATTTTATCTCCTCATAAATACGCAAAGCCATGCCATTATTTATTCTATTGTTTTTCAATACTTTAGAAAAGATAATTTTCACAAAGTGTACGCTTTTGATACAGTTTACGTTCATTTTTGATACAAGCCCTTTCGGGTATTTTTTGCATAAATTTTAGAGAAAACTTTTTTGAAAAGAAACATTTTTCCTGCGGCGTTGGATGTTCCATAATTGTGCTGCACTAAAAACTCTTTTTCTGTCATTTTTAAAATCGCTGCACAAAGTTTCTTTAGATTCTGTTACAAGTTTATTTAACTCAATTGCTGTTAACGGTTCTAACAGATTGTTTGATTGAAGTTTCATGATTTTTAGTTTTTAAAATTGAGTGGTTTGTTTGAAAACGATTAGAAATAATTTCTTTGAGCAAAAAGATTTTTTCTGCGGCGCTGAATATCCCAATACTCTGCAGCGCTAAAGATTCTTTTCTTTTCCTTTTTGAAATTGGTTGCCAGGGTTTCTTTTACTTCGGCAGTAAGAATTTTGAATTCGTTTCTTGTTAAGCTTTCCAACAAGTTGTTTGATTGAAGTTTCATGATTTTTGTTTTTTATGTTTTAGAAATTTTGTTCTTTAATACGGGTGTGTTCCTTTTTTGTTACAATTGTTTTATTTTTTCTTTGAGCCTTATACCGTTTTTATTTTTTCTGACAATGATATAGTACAAACCTGTGCCAAAACACAACTTATTGAAAATCAATATATTTTTTTCAGTTAAAAACCTTTGAATGTCCGCTTTCGATACAGTGTATATCCGTTTTTGAAACAGCAGCAAGTTCTCATCGCGTTGAAAGATGGTGAAAAAAATACTTTACAGTAGAGAAAGAAATAAC
>JBQCFO010000440.1:0-2401 GCA_051959055.1 Ginsengibacter sp.
TTATCTGCCAGCCAATGGTTCTACCAAAGTCAGTCGTTATTCCAATGGTGCCAAATGCCGGTAATGCATTAGGATCCATTCCCTCCCAGCTAAAGCCAATCTGATTGGAATATAACCCTGTGGTAGGACTGGAAGATTCGGCCATATTATCAACTACACCCGTTGCCAGCAGGTCGCTGCGAAGCGCATCATAATGACCGTATAAGTCAGGAGTTGTCATTGGCACAGTTATTAAACCTTCACGGCTATAATTAACCGGTCTGTTTTTGGCAAACTGAATTTGTTTAAAAACGATGATGGTTCCGATAATCAAAGCGATTGAAAAAGTGAATTGAATAACCACAAGAATTTTTCGTGGAAGGGAAGCAAATCGTCCCACACGAAAATTTCCCTTTAATACTTTTATGGGTTTAAATTTAGAAAGATAAAATGCTGGATAACTTCCTGAAACAATGCCGGTGATGAATGTGAACAGAATTGCAAGTAGCCAGAATATGCCATTGTTCCCGGGAAATTCCATCCTTTTATCAGCAAGGCTGTTAAAAAACGGCATTAACAGGATGACCATTACAATAGACAAAATGAAGGCGATGAATGCAACCAAGACAGATTCGCTTAAAAATTGTCTGATCAATTGTCCTCTTAAAGAGCCAACCGTTTTACGGATGCCTACTTCTTTTGCTCTTTTTTCACTGCGGGCAGTGGAAAGATTCATAAAATTGATGCAGGCAAGCAATAACACAAAAATGCCGATGATGGCAAACAACCAAACAAACTTTATTCTTCCGCCGGATAATTTACCATTTTCAAATTCACTGTACAACCGCCATCTGGTCATAGGATGCAGCAACAAAGATTCCTCGCCTTCAGTAGCAGCATTTTTATGCACCATTGAAGCATTTTTAATTTTCTCTGATAATTTATCAATATCTGCATGATCCTTTACCTGTACATAAGCCTGCCAGGAATGATTGTTCCATTGTGTGGAAGCGTTTTTCAGCCAGTTTTCAGTAGTAATATATTTATCCCAGGGTAAAAATAATTTTGATTCATAAAGGGTAGAATTCTGTGGCAGATCTTCAAAAACACCCCCTACTTTAAAATCATATTTGTTATCAAACCTTACCGTTTGATGCATCGGATCTGAATCGTTAAATAAAGCTTTTGCCACCGTAGCACTCAATAAAACAGAACTGGGATCACTTAAGGCGTTTTGGGTTCCCTGGATCATTTTTAAAGAAAACATAGAAGGAAAAACAGATTCCACCCACAGACCCTGGCTAATGATTTTTTTATCGCCCACGGTAAGGATATGGCCGAAATTCCACGAAGCCATAGATACATTTTCAAAGTCGCTACCATATTTTGTACGCAACTCATTTGCTAACGGCATAGCCACTGCAGGGCCGGTTTCCGTTATGCCATTATCTGTTCCAGTGGTCATAACCTGAGCCAAATCTTTATAATTTGCATGAAATGCATCAAACGTTAGTTCATCCCAAATCCATAAACTAATTAATAAAGCGACAGCCATACCTGTTGCCAGACCTAATACATTGATGATGGAGTAAACTTTACTTTTATACAAATTGCGCCATGCGATCTTAAAATAATTTTTTATCATAAGATTTGATTTTCAGATCTGATTCAATAAACAGTTTACATGTATTCATTGCTGATATAGTGTGTCCATTTGTAAATTGAAACATTACACAGGCTTTTTGTTTAGCGCTTTATGTGACGATCGCAATGGCACAAATTTCTGGTTGAAGTATGATTTCCATTTCTATATTTTCTATTAATCTATTCACTTCTTAAACTCTTAACCGGGTTTGCTATGGCCGCTTTTATGGATTGAAAACTCACCGTGCAAATCGTAATAGTGAACGCTGCTATGCCTGCTATTGCAAATACCCACCAATGTATGCTTACACGATGTGAATAATGTTGTAGCCAGCTATTCATCGCCCACCAACAAAGCGGAACAGCAATCAGGAATGCAATAAGTACAGGCTTTACAAATTCTCTGCTTACCAGCGTAAAAATGCTGCTTACTGATGCTCCCAATACTTTGCGCACACCAATTTCTTTTACACGCTGACGAATGATGATAGAAGCAATACCAAACAAACCCATACAGGAAAGTATGATGGCAATTGCGGCAGCAATAGTAAACAAGTTGCCCATTAACTTTTCTTCTTTATATAAACGCTCAATATTTTCATTTGCGTAAGAAGCCTGAAATTCAACACCTGGTTCTATTTGTGCATATACTTTTTTAATCATATCCATTGTGGCAGCAGGATTAGCAGTGTTTACTTTCAGCCAGGCATAATTCATGTTTTTATCCCGGCTTAGAAAAATTACAATCGGTTTTTGTCTATCGCTTAGTGATTTAATT
>JBQCFO010000441.1:0-2804 GCA_051959055.1 Ginsengibacter sp.
ATCGAACATATTCAGGATACCGTGAATTACGCCGTTATTTACAACATTATTAAAAAGAGAATGAGCATTCCAACGCCGTTGCTGGAAACGATTGTGATGCAGACGGGAAACGAAATTCATAAAGTATTTCCGGATTTAAAAGCTATTTCAATTTCTATAAAAAAAATGCATCCTCCGATTGAAGGAATGCAGGGAGCAGCGGAAGTGAGCTGGCATAAGGAGTTTTGAGCTGTACAATTACAATGAATTCCGGTGTTGTGAACGCCGTTAGCCACCCTTGGCTTTTAAAGAACAGCGCTGTGGGGGAACGTAAACAGCAGCGAGGTTTGGGTAACAGGTATGATCCATTGTTTCAAACTACTCTAAATTTCTTACTTTTTCTTGTGATGCTTTTGCAGCAAACAAACAAATAGCGCTAAGTCCTACTCACATGATTTGTAATACATAATAATAATTTTCTCACTTGAATTTCTGTATTTGTATATTTTTAGCAACAATTTAAAAAACGTATTTCAAAATAAGATATTAATTTTGTAATTAATCTTGTCCAATTTCCACAATGCATACTAACTCCTTTGTTTCTATTTTTAAAGCTATTTCATTTCCCATGCTGGTAGTATTTCCGGACGATCCGGTATTTTCTATTGCAGAAGTAAATCCGGCTTTTTTAAAGGTTGCCAACAGGAAAGAAAGTGACATTTTGGGTAAAAGTATTTTTCATTTTTTTAGGGAAAATAAACCTGAAAGCGATGAGGCAAGGAATGACTTATTGAAATCTTTGAGGAAAGTAACTTCATCTAAAAAGCCGGATAAAATGCCCATTCAGAAATATGTGGTCGGCGATGAGGGAAGCAATAAACCGGAAAAACGATATTTTGAATGTGAGAACATTCCGCTGCTGTCAGAAAGCGGCGAAATAGAGCATCTTGTATTTACCGCCAAAGATGTTACCGAAAAAGAAGAGGCTTTAAGGCAACTGAAAAGCGATGGGAAAAAACTACAGGCAGCTCAGCAAATTGCTAAAATCGGTTATTGGAAATTTGACATTTTAAAAAATAAGTTGTTTTGGTCAGAGGAAGTATATAACATTCTTGGCCTAAATAAAGAAGATAAGACTCCGGATTTTGATTTGTTTTTCCAGGCCATTCATCCGGAAGATAAGGATGCATTTGCCAAAATAAGGTCTGCCGCTTATGCAGGAGAAAAGGAGATGGATATTGAATTGCGTATTATTCAGCCTGATGGAATTCAAAAATGGATACGTGAAATTGGCAAATTAGTAAGAAATGAAAATGGCGAGCCGGTTGCTTTTGAAGGAACGGTGCAGGATATAACTACAGCCACGTTGCTTAAATTGTCTTTGGAAGAAACGAATTTGAGATACCATTATGCCAGTAAAGCCACTTTTGATGCGATATATGATTGGGATTTTATTACAGATAAATGTTATTGGGGAGAAGGATTTGTAAGAGATTTTGGATACAACTCAGAAACATTGGCTGATAATTATTTTTGGGAAAAACATGTGCACCCCGAAGATTATGACCGGGTTATAAACGAAATTAATAATGTGAAAAACGGCACAGCATCTAATTGGCTGAACGAATACCGTTTTCAGAAAACTGATGGAAGTTATGCTTACGTTTTGGATAGAAGCATTATTATCAGAGATAAAAACGGTGGTGCAATCAGAATGATTGGAGCCGTTCAGGATATCACTGAGAAGAAAAATCTGCAACAATTATTAGACAAAGCCAACAGGCTTGCCCGCATTGGCAGCTGGGAAATCGATGTGGAAAACGGCTCCGTTTATTGGTCTGATATTACCAAAGAAATTCGTGAAACTCCGGATGATTTTGAGCCTACTTTACGTGAAGGAATTAGTCATTTTAAAGAAGGGTATAGTAAAGAAACGATTGTTGCGAGAGTAAAAGAAGCGGTAAAATACGGGACTCCATGGCAGGAGGATCTTCAGATTTATACACACAAAGGCAATCTAAAATGGGTAAGAACTATTGGAAAAGCTGAGATCGTAAATGGTAAATGCAAAAAAATATATGGAAGTTTCCAGGATATAGATGAAACGAAAAAAGCAGAATTAGAAATTTTAAATTTGTATGAAGAAAAAAATACGATTCTGGAAAGTATAGGCGACGCTTTTTTCAGAGTAGAAAATAATTGGCTTGTAACCTATTGGAACAAAGAAGCGGAAAAAAAGCTGATGACCCCAAAAAGCAAAATAGTTGGGCAATATCTTTGGGACGTATTTGCCACTAGTACCGGCTCCTTATCTTATAAAAAATATCACGAATCTCTTGAAACCAATACGCGGGTTCTTTTTGAAGATTATTATCCGGTTTCAGACAAATGGTTTGAAGTAAGCGCTTATCCTTCTGACAACGGATTATCCGTATATTTCAAAGATATTACCGAAAGGAAATTATCTCAAATCCAGTTAAAGGAATCGGAGGAAAGATATAGCGAGTTGTTCCGGCTCAATCCTCAACCGATTTGGGTGTTTGACCTGGAATCTTTCCGGTTTGTGCAGGTAAATAAAGCTGCAACTGATCTGTATGGTTATAGCCAAAAAGAATTTTTGCAAATGACCGTTTTTGAAATGCGGCCTCCCGAAGAACTGCCGGCTTTTAAAAGAGCTCTTGAAAAAACTGTTGATGATGGTTATATAACCGGTTAATTCATTCACCGTACAAAATCAGGAAAGATCATACCGGTATAAGTTCAAAGTAAGCTGGTATCTATGATTGATAAAAATTACCGTTTGGCTATCATTACCGACGTTACCG
>JBQCFO010000442.1:0-8632 GCA_051959055.1 Ginsengibacter sp.
ATTTTTGCAAAATCATCAAAAACAATTTCTGATTTTTGATGAATGATGTTTGACGCCTGGTTGGACATTACTGACTGCTCATTGCTTTCAGCCTTCTGCTTTTTGCCTTCTGCTTTCTCCTTTTCCCCTTCTGCTTTTTGCGTTTTACTTTCTGCTAATCCTTTATGAAGTTTTTCAATCTGTGCATTTACTTCAGCATCTTCAATTTTTCTGAATAATAATTCGGGCGCTCGTAAAGAATATCCGGTACTCAATAATTTTAATTTGCCACCATTTTCCCATTCCAACATTCTTTCCATCACTTTCATCATATGGATCATTTTCTGTGCCGTGAAAGGAAGAAAAGGATTGATAAAAATCGAAAGATTCGCACATAACTGCAAGCAAATGTGAAGACAATTATCAATCTTTTGTTGTGCATCGGTTGCCGGTTGTCCATCGTCGGTCGTCTGTTTTGCCACAATCCAGGGCTGTTTATCCTGCATGTATTTGTTTCCCTTGCGCGCAAGATCAATTACTTCATATAGTGCTTCACGAAACTTAAATTGTTCGATTAAGCTTTCAATTTTAGCTTTTGTTAATTGAAATTCTTCAATCATTTTTTTATCTGTCTCATCCAGAATTGCCTGATGTAACGGCGGCACTTTCCCATTACATAATTTGTGCATTAAAACAAAAGTCCGGTTCACAAAGTTTCCGAAGATCGCAACAAGTTCACTGTTGTTTCTATCCTGGAAATCTTTCCAGGTAAAATCATTGTCTTTTGTTTCTGGCGCATTGGCGCAAAGTACATATCGAAGCACATCCTGCTGGCCAGGAAAATCTTTCAAATATTCATCAACCCACACTGCCCAATTACGGCTTGTAGAAACTTTTTGTCCTTCGATATTCAAAAATTCATTTGCAGGAACATTATCAGGAAGAATAAAATCTCCATGCGCTTTGAGCATCGCCGGAAAAATAATACAATGAAAAACGATATTGTCTTTTCCGATAAAATGAACAAGCTTTGTGTTATTCTGACACCAGTAATCGCTCCACAAATTTGTGAGTTCTTTTGTTGCAGAAATATATCCAATAGGTGCATCAAACCAAACGTATAACACTTTTCCTTCAGCATCGGGCAAAGGAACTTTTACGCCCCAATTACTGTCGCGTGTCATGGCTCTTGGCTGTAAACCATTATCAAGCCAGCTTTTGCATTGGCCATATACATTATTCTTCCAGTCTTTATGGTCTTCCAAAATCCATTTACGCAAAAATTCCTCATAATTCTGCAAAGGAAAATACCAGTGTTTTGTTTTTCTTTTAATAGGAACCGCATCGCTCAAAACACTTCTCGGATTGATCAGTTGATCAGGGCTTAAGGATGATCCGCATTTTTCACATTGATCTCCATAAGCATTTGTATTTCCACATATGGGGCAGGTTCCAACAATATACCTATCCGCGAGAAACATTTGTTTTTCTTCATCAAAAAATTGTTCTGATTCTCTTTCTTCAAACAAACCTTTTTCATACAAATTCAGAAAGAAATCCTGTGAGGTGTTATGATGAATCTCCTTAGATGTTCGGGAAAATATGTCGAATGAGATGCCCATCTGTTGAAAGCTTTCTGAGATAATCTTGTAATATTTATCAACGATTTCCTGCGGCGAAACGTTTTCCTTCATCGCACGAATCGTGATAGGAACACCATGTTCATCGGTGCCTCCTACAAATTTTACATCTGCTTTTTTTGATCTTAAAAATCGGGCATAAATATCTGCAGGTAAATAACAGCCGGCCAAATGTCCAATGTGAACGGGGCCATTCGCATAAGGCAAAGCCGCTGTGAGAAGGTATCTTGAAGGAGTGTTCATCAACTTATATTCGAATTAATTTTATAGAATTTACAAAATTAACTCAATTGAGGCAATGGTAGAAAGTTAGATTGGCGAAGAAGGGAAATTATTACTGAAAATTTTCAGGAGAAGAAATTTCAAGATCTCGACAGATCTTGCGGACAAGATTATTTTTGACCTCTTTATGCCTGGGAACGGCAGAAATTTTTTTATTGATTTGGTTTTGAAAGATCGAATGATTTGATCCTTCACGGATCAAAATGCATTGTTGTCGGTTTAGAAACTTGATAAAAATCTTTTGTTTTCATGAAGCAAAGAGAAGTGATTCTTTAATTACTTTTTTCTTTCCTAAATTCTCTTCGCTCAGCATTCGTTGTGTATCCAGTACCAAATCAAGAGCGTCAAGTAAGTTTATTTTCGCCTCTTCTAAAGTTTCTCCTTGGGTATTTACTCCCGGTAACTCTTCAAAAAAAGCGATGTAGCCACCTTCTTCTGCTTCTTCAAATACTGCTGTAAGTTTTAAGTTTGTTTTCATTAAAAATTTATTTCAAATTTAAGTAAAAAAGGGTTGACAACCTTTCCGAAACATCGCTAACTAATTTTGAAGCGTTCATTAAGTCGCTTTGAAGACTGCGAAGAGTGAGTTCAAAATTATTTTGCGCTTTGCCTTGGCGTTTATGTAATCCCGATTCTAAGTTAAATTAGCAATACGTTGTTGAAGGTAAAATTTCCCATCATCATAGTTGATGCACTTGTTGATTATAAGGACATGATATCTCCCACGGAATTTTAAAAAGAAGGTTTTCAGTACAATTGTCCAAGAGACTGTTGGACAATTTCAGTTTTTGCTTTTGAACGCCTTTTCATTAATTGTCCAGCATGCTGCTGGACCATTTCTTCATTTAAGTTATTAGACCTTAATAACATTTTGTCCATCAATTTGGTGGACAAATTCCGAATCTTTGTAAAACAAATAAAATTTGTGCATAGAAAACAAGTTGTTTTAATTGAGCGGATTTGATTTTTTGTTTAATATCCTGAATCCAATTTTTGTAGGTGGTATCCATACTTAAATTTAAAAAAAAATTTATTTCAAATTTAAAGGAAAGGAGTGGGAATTTTTGGTGGCTTTTTTGTCTATTTAGGTTTCAGTTTATGATTACTTTCAAAGGATATCAAAATAATCCGGCATTAGCATATCAAATGGAACCGGTTCCTGGTTTAAAATAAGGCGAAAGGAGATCGCTTTTAAAAATAAATTCGATTCAGAAAAAACGATTATGAACAATTCTTCAACAAGCGCAATGCCGACCCTGCTAAATAAAAATTACTGGAGAGAAGTAATACCGACTATGAAGCAGAATTTGGCGGCAGAAGAATTTATTATATGGATGCAACAACCACAGGGAAAGTTTACAAACGAGTAACAGCGTAATATAAAACTCTCAATAATAAATCCAATCAATCAACACCCCGGGAAGCACACCGAGAAGAATAATCAGTGCAGCAGTAACAACCAGTAAAAATTTGAATGAAGAAGAAACATGTATTTCATCATTTACACCGGGAACAGGTTCTTTGAAATAAATAGCCTGGATTACTTTGAAATAATATATTGCGCCTATTGCAGCACAAATTACTGCGAGCACTACGAGCCACAATTGATGGCCATCTTTTACTGCCGCCATTAATACATAAAATTTCGCTGTAAAGCCTGCTGTTAAAGGAATGCCGGTTAATGATAAAAGAAAGATAACGGCAGTTAATGCAAGCAATGGTTGTTTTTTTCCAAGGCCATTAAATCCTTCAACAGAATAGTCAGACATCTTTATAATAACAGCAAAAATTCCAATGGTTGCAATGCTGTAAGCTGCGGCATATAAAAGCAATCCTTCCCTGGCTGTATCGTTCAAAGCAAAAAGTGTAAACATCATAAAACCTGCGTGAGATATACTGGAATAGGCAAGCATTCTTTTTACACTTTTTTGAAATACAGCCGTGATATTTCCGATTAATAAAGTTGCTGCTGTTATCACCACAATGAGCATTTGCCATTCATGTTGCATCGAGCCAAAAGAGGTCTGGAACAGTCTGAAAAATGCAACAAAAGCAGCAATTTTCACAATGGTCATCATAAAGGAAGAAACAACTGCCGGTGCTCCGTCATATACGTCGGGCGCCCAGAAATGAAATGGCGCTGCGGAAACTTTAAAAGAAATGCCGACCAAAATCAATACCAGGCCAGCGGCAATTAATACGGGAAGATTTCCCGTACCTAAATTAATTGAATCAATATAAAAAGAACCAAGGGAATTTCCACCATAAATTAATGCGATTCCCATAAGTAGAATGCCTGTGGAAAATGCTCCCATCAAAAGATATTTCAACGATGCTTCATTTCCTTTTAAATTTCGCTTATCGCTGCCTGTTAGTATATATAACGGAATAGATAAAATTTCTATTCCCAAAAAAAGCAACAGCAAAGTGTTGAAAGAAGATAAAATGGATAGGCCACACAACACAAAAAACATCAGTGAAAAATACTCGGAAACATGAAGGCCTATTTTTTCAAAATCTTTTCCATTTAAAAGAAAAAACAATAAAGTGCAGATAAAAGCGATGGTATTAAAATGAAGGCCGAATGAATCAAACTTCAGCATTCCTTTTGTATCTACATTAAAAAACGGATGGCCAAAAAATTCAAGAATATTGGCAACCAATACAATGATAATACCTGCAATAGCCCAGTATTTTGGCATCGTTCTTTTTTTGAAAAAAACTCCTCCAAACATCATTACTACTCCCCAAAGTGCCGTTAATATTATTGCATTCATAATGTAATCCCAACACCCAAAGTGTTTATTTTTATTTTATTTAAAACTTTATTTCAAAACTTTTCTATTCCAAAACTTTCCAAACCAGGAAGGCTTTAATTCTCTTTATTTTAAAGATACCCTGCTCAAAATATCTGTTACGGTTGATTGTGTCAGATGAATCACAGGTTCTGGATAAATTCCTAAAAATAAAATCGCTATAACCAATACAAATAAAACAATTCCTTGTGCTGCACTCATTTTCTTCGCTTGTTCTGCCAACACATTTGCTTTTCCAAAGAAAGTTTTTTGCACCATTGACAACATATATACTGCTGACAGAATAATTCCAATGGTGCCAAAAACAGCAAACCAAATATTAAAATCAAACAATCCGTTTAACATTAAAAATTCACTTACAAAGGAATTGGAGAGTGGAAGCGCGATATTAGCAAATGCAATGATGACCAGGAAAATCGCGAGTGCAGGAGATTTTGCGGCAAGTCCGCTCAACTCTGAAATCTTTCGTACACCGGTTTTCTTTTCAATAATATCTACCACAATCCACAAGGCAAGAATATTAATTCCATGATTCAGCATTTCAAGCATCACGCCTTGTAAACTCAAATTATTTGCTGCAAAAATTGCCGCGCTCATCAATCCCAGATGCGCTATCGAAGACCAGGCAACAAATCTTTTCAAATCATTTTGATACAACGCAATGCAACTTGCATAAATCAGCCCGATGATGCATAAGACCATTACAAGATGCTCATATTTCGCAATAGCAGCCGGAAAAATCGGAAGTATCCAACGGATAATTCCAAATGCGCCCATTTTTACCATCAGCCCGCTCAATACCATTACTGAAGGATAATTCGATTGCTCGTAAACATCGGGTTGCCATGTATGAAATGGAAAAATCGGAATTTTTACAGCAAAGGCTATAAAGAAAAGCCAGAATAACCAATCCTGTTGCCCGGCAGATAAAGAAGCATTATAAAAAGCGTTGATAGAAAATGAGTGTGCAGAATCAGGAGAAACCGGTGCGGTATGAACATACACAAATATTATCCCGACAAGCATCAGCAGAGAGCCGAAAAATGTATAAACGAAAAATTTAAAAGTAGCGGCAATTCTTTTTTCGCCGCCCCACCTGCTACATAAAAAGTAAATGGGAATCAAAGCCAGTTCCCAGAAGAAATAAAATAACAGTGCATCTGTCGCAACAAAAACGCCCATAATTCCTGCCTGTGTCAAAAGCATCAACGCAAAGAAAGCATTCGGGTTTTTATATTCAGCTTTATAAGTAGCCGCAAAAATAAGCGGGTAAGAAAATGCGGTTAAAAAAGTAAGCAAAAAGCCCATTCCATCGAGGCCAACTGAGAAACTGGAACCAATGTATGGCATCCAAACGTAAGAAACATTATTATAGTAAAAAAACTCCGGATGAGCCGCTACATCTGTGTAACATAAACTGATAACAGAAACCACCAGAGTAGCGATGGAAGATAAAAGCGCAAACATTTTTACGCTTTTTCCATTTTTAATAAAAATAGCAATCAGCCCCGTAATAAAAGGAATCCAAATCAATAATTCAGGAAAAGTATAGTATGTGCCCAGCATTAATATTATTTTGTAAACAATTGAATAATAAATAAAATCAACAATCCGATAACCATCAATAAGAGATAAGAACCAACCTGTCCGCTTTGTAATAGTCTCAATTGACGGCTTCCATAATTTACGCTTCGTCCTACGCCATTTACAATTCCATCAATTCCTTTTCTGTCAAAAATATTATTTAGAAATGCGCCAAATGCGCGATAGGGTTTTACAAGGATTAGTTGATACAATTCATCTACATAGAACTTATTTTGTATCAATTTTGCAAATCCACTTTCTGAGACTTCAGCAACAGGTTTATAATTTTTAAATTTATTATAAGCCCAAATAGATATTGCAATCATTAAGACAGAAGAAACAATTATTAAAATCAAATCTGTTTGAGGTGAAACAGCATGTTCACTCATAAATTTGGCAGAGTGAGCAAAAACCGGGGATAAGAATTCATCGAATTTATTTGCATTTTTTACAAACACTTCCGGAATTCCGATAAAACCTGAAATGGCCGAAAGAATGGCAAGTATTATTAATGGAACCGTCATAGTTGCCGGACTTTCATGCAGATGATGTTCCTGTTCTGTTGTTCCACGAAAATTTCCTTTGAACGTCATTGCCAATGCACGGAACATATAAAAGGCAGTTAGCAAAGCTCCAGCTACTCCAAGAATATACAAAACAGGACTTTGAGCAAACGTCGCCGATAAAATTTCATCTTTGGAAAAGAAACCTGAAAATGGCGGAATACCAGCAATGGCAAGGGTTGCAATAAAAAATGTAATGTAAGTGATTTTCATTTTTTTGCCCAAACCACCCATTTTGGTCATATCCTGCTCACCGCCCATCGCATGAATTACTGAACCGGCAGCCAGGAATAAAAGTGCTTTAAAAAAGGCATGTGTCATTACATGAAAAACGGCCGCCGAAAAAGCGCCGACGCCCAATCCAAGAAACATATATCCCAATTGACTCACGGTAGAATATGCGAGAACTTTTTTAATATCATTTTGTTTCAACGCGATGATAGCGGCGAAAATAGCGGTTGCAAGTCCGATACCGGCAACAACACCCAATGAAACGGGAGCCAACGAATATAAAATATTGCTTCGCGCAATCATATAAACGCCGGCAGTAACCATTGTTGCAGCGTGTATCAAAGCTGAAACCGGGGTAGGACCAGCCATAGCATCCGGAAGCCAGGTATATAAAGGAATCTGTGCGCTTTTTCCGATAGCGCCCACAAATAATAGTAAGGTAATACCCACAATAACAGGAGCATTGATTGCAGTAAACGAAGAAATAATGCCATTTTCTGAATTATAAAGCGGCGCATATGATGCAGTTCCAAAAGCAGAAATCATCCAGAAAACTGCCAGAAGAAATCCTACATCGCCAATACGGTTCATGATAAATGCTTTCTTTCCGGCATCATTATTTGCCTGGTCTTTGAACCAAAATCCAATCAGCAAATAAGAACAAAGCCCTACTCCTTCCCAGCCAATATACATGATTACGTAATTGCCGCCCAATACCAATATCAGCATTGAAAACACAAATAAATTCAAATAAGAAAAATATCTTCCAAAGCCGGATTGCGTTTCTTCTTTCATGTAAGAAATAGAATACACATGAATTAAAAAACCAACACCGGTAATAATCAGGAGAAATAAAGAAGTAAGCTGGTCCACCTGGAACTCAAATGGAATCAGCAATTTCCCAACATGAATAAAATCGAAATAATGAATGTTTTGAGCAACAAACCCTTCTTTTGAAACCTGGATAAAAATTAAAACACTGATGCAAAAAGAAATAAAAATTACCGCACTTCCAATAACGCCAACCAATGCTTTTGAAAGTACATTTCGCGCAAGGCCATTAATCAAACATCCAATTAAAGGAAGAAGGGGAACCAGATAAATAAGTTGAATTGCATCCATAAACCAAGCGGCAGCGTTTAAAATTTTAAAATATTTTTTCCATTTTCATCTTTCATGAAAATGATTTTAGTTTTTTAACCTGTTTAAAAAATTGATATCAATAGAACGGGTATTTCTGTAAAGCAATACGATGATAGCCAGTCCCACACTTACTTCTGCAGCGGCTACAATCATGATAAAGAAGACAAAAATCTGAGCACTTGATGCCATTGAATAACTAAAGGCATTTGCACCAGCCAGGTGCATTTTTGAAAAAGCCACCAACATAAGATTCACTGAATTCAACATTAATTCAATACACATGAATCCAATAATTGAATTACGGCGTGTGAGTGCACCGATAATGCCGATACAGAATAATGCCAACGATAAAAATATATACCACTTAATCTCCATGTTTACAATTTTACATACA
>JBQCFO010000443.1:0-2322 GCA_051959055.1 Ginsengibacter sp.
TCAGCAATTTCACGATAGCTTAAATTTTCAGTTTTGTTCAGAATAAAAGCGGTCTTTTGATTCGCTGGCAATTGATTCACCGCTTTAAAAAGAATGGCGGCATTTTCTTTATTTTCCATCTTAACTCCCGGGTGAAAAAAATCGGGCGGTTCAATCATTTGGCCATCATTTTTTCCATACAAACTTTGGATAAATGCAAATCTTTTTTTTCGTTTTTTCTTCCTGATGTGGTCCAGTGCTTTTGAAACGGTAATCCTGTAAAGCCAGGTAGAAAATTTTGATTCTTCTTTGAATGATGGCAGAGATTCATACACCTGCATAAAGACTTCCTGAGCTGTATCTTCAGCGTCTTCCGCATTTTGTAAAAGACCTAATGCAGTATTGTAAACCATTCCCTGCCAGGTATCTACCATCATTTTAAAAGCTTCCCTGTCTTTTTTTTTCAGCAGGGCAATCAATTCCCTTTCATTCAAAGCAAAATATTTATATACTAAAGTGAAGGTCCGCCGGGACCGCGATTCCCATCAAATGGCATACCGCCCGGGCCACCAAACCTGCGGAAATTTCTCTCGCCATCTCCGTTCGTTTGAGGTTTTCCTTTGCCGAAGTTCTTCAATTTGTATGTAAATGTTAGCATAAAATATTGTTGCAACACCTGGTTTTGAACATTTTGAATATAAGAGTCCGTCACATTCACTGAAATGCTTCTGTTTTGTTTCAACAAATCATAAACGGAAAGTTTTAATTCTCCATCCTGATTTTTCAAAAATTTCTTTCCGATGGCAATGTTCCACAACCAGAAATCCTGATTCATGGTTGAAGATATTAATCCCTTGTAGAATTGATTGGTCAGATTATTATTAAAAAACCATCCATTTTTGCTCAACAGATTGGCACTTAACCCGGTCGAAGAGCTGAAATAATTCTGGTTTAGATTTGGCTGAAGGGTATTTTTTACCGTATTGATATTTGCCGAATAGGACAAAGTAAAATCGACATATTCACTGATATTGCTTGCTAAAACAGCACCTAAATTGTAATTGAAATTGTTGGAAATGTTGTTCGCATTATCAATTAACCCTGGCTGCCTTGCATAGCCAATTCCTCCATTCCAGTTGAGATTCGATTTCATAAATTTTAAAGGTAAGCCGAAGGTAAAGAAAGAACGGGCGCTAAAGTATCCATTCAGGTTCACCGGTTTGGATAACTGAGAACCTTTAAAAAGGGTAACGGTTGGTGATAAAACCGAATCCTTTTTAGCAATATATGTGGCATTAGCAACGTAATCGCTGGTAGATTGAAGAAATATATTGGCAAAAAATGTTTTACTTTTTGGGGCGTCTGTATAATTGTACCGCAAAATCAACCTATTGGAATATTGTTGTTGCAAATCCGGATTTCCGGTTGATAAAAAAAGCGGATTTGAGTTGTTGATTACATTCTGCAATTGCGTTACTGATGGTGGATTTACAGAACCACGATAGATCACTCTCAGATTACTTTTTGAAGAAAACTTAAATCTTGCAAAGGCATTTGCCAGAAAATTACTGTAGCTATTGTCAATATGGCCACTTTGAGGAAAAGTCTGCTCGCTTTTTAATTCGCTGTATTGATAAGAAATACCGGCAGACAACATATTATTTCTATCCCCATTGCGAATTGTGATTCCTGCGTTTTGCGTATTGTAAGTATTGTTAAATACATTGCTCAAGCTGCTATCGAATATTGAATATTTTGAATCAGCATTGTCATAAGAATGAGTTAGCTGATCGGCTTTACTGATTTGAAAAGCCGGATTATAGTTCGCTTGTATTTGTGTTTTCTTTCCGATCGGTTCTGTGTAAACGAGGTTAAAACTATAATTATTTACATTGCTTACCGGATTAGAAAGTTGATTGGTAGTATCGGTTATTTTTGAAGTCCTAAAATAATCGTTGAACGCGTTCAAGTAATTTTCGCCGTATCTGTTATTAAATGTGGTATTGATTCCAAGTGAAATACTGCGTCCTCTTTTGGGGAAAGCATGTCGGTATAGAATTTCATTGGAGATCGTATATCCATGATTATCACTTGTCAAATCATTCACTGTTTTACTGGATGTATCCTGGCGCATCTCATCAATAAAATTTGTTCCGTTCACAAAATTGGTTGAATTATTGGTTTGATAAGCCAGATTGGAGGCTATCAAAAGCGTGTTGGCCGAGTCAATTTTGTAATTCATTCTAAAATTAACCCGGTTATTATTGTTACGTGCATCAGAAAGCGTTTGTTGATCATAAAAAGAACTGCTGTCGGGTGTGACGATGTTTTGTTGGGCGAGCA
>JBQCFO010000444.1:0-2171 GCA_051959055.1 Ginsengibacter sp.
CCTTCTCTTGATCATAAAAATTTATTGATAAAATGGCTGAAAAAAGCAGACGTGGTAATGTGTTCAAGCCCGAAACTTAAATCTGAAGTAGAAAAACTGAATCCGAACGTAATATTGAGTCTCGATTACCTGGAAAATGAATATAAATTTTTGAAAAAAGATTATTCCATAAGCGGTAAAATGAAATTGGTTTGGGAAGGGCAGGGGGTAGTGTTGCCGCATTTTCTTCATTTTAAAGAAGTGTTTAAAGAAGTAAGCTCTTTTTGCGAACTTCATGTCATCACCTCAGAAAAATATCCCAAATACGGCACGTTGGTAAATAAAAGCGTGGATACTATTTTAAATCAACTGCCCATCAAAACCACGTTTCACAAATGGGATATTTATAACAACCGGCACATCTTCAGCAACTCGGATTGTGCCATTATTCCTTTAAATAAAAATGATGTTTATGGATGGCACAAGCCTGCCAATAAATTGCTGTCTTTCTGGTTCAGCGGCTTGCCTGTGCTTGCTTCTGATACGCCCGCATATATTGAATTGACCAGCGATGCCAATAGCGATACATTGTGCTCATCAGCAGATGATTGGATTGCGAAAATTCGGCAGATGAGCTATATGAAAGCAGCAGATCGTGAATCACTGGCAAAAAATAATTTCAGTTTTGCCCAAAATCTTTTTTCTGATAAAAAACATGATCACATCTGGATGAATATGTTTGAAAAGCTATCTTCAAATGCCGAGATTCTGAGGCCGGTGATACAACCCCAAGGATTGCTGCGCGAATCGCTGTGGAGAAAAACTGGTTTGATGAAAAAGCCTTCATTTGGATAGTTGAGAAATAAAACAGAAATTCCAATTATTTGTTGGTTTGTTGCTGAAATTTTGTAGACGAATAAGCAACAATTATAGCTGGAAAAATTTGCGGCGTTTACATTTATTTGTGCATTTTGCAGCACGGTAACCTAATATTTTTACTGCATTTACTACTTGTCAGTAGTTTCACTATTAAATCCGCTTCAGTTGATTTTCCCAACCAAATAAATTCAAAATCTCAATTTATGTTCGGTCAATACATGATACGATAGACCGTGATATTTTGTTTTGCAGGATTATTCTATCCACCTATATTTGAACAAAGAATCCGCACTTTCGTTTTAATCCGCGTGTTTTTATAAAATATATTCCATGAATATTAAGGATTTAAAAATTGGGTATGTGCCCTATTCATCCGATCTGTCTGAGCCTGCCGATCGACGCAGATTTCCACTTTTTGCAGAAAATAACAAGATTCCTTACGAAATTGCTGATAAAAACAAGACATACGACGTAATTGTTTTGCCTGCTCCAACTAATCTCAGTAAATGGCTAATCTATAAAAAGAAACATCCTGAAACGAAGTTTATATTTGAGATGGTTGATAGTTTAATTTTCCTTTCTGATATTTTTAGTACTTTTTTCAAAGGGCTGGGAAGATTTATTTTGGGGAGGGAAATGTTACCTTATTTGAATTATAAAAGGCTGATCATTCAATGGGTAAGAGCCGCGGATATAGTATTGTGTTCCAACACCGAATTAAAAAACAGTTTGATGAGATGGAATAAAAATATTGAAATAAGCCTTGATTATATGGAAAGCGAATATAAAGCGACAAAATCAGATTATTCTATTAATGGCAAGATGAAGTTAGTTTGGGAAGGACAGGGTTCCGTACTAACTCACTTTTTACATTTTAAAGATCTATTGAAACAACTTGATCCGATTTGTGAGCTTCATATAATTACTTCAGAAAAATATTCATTGTATGGAAAACTATTTAATAGAGATGTTTCTAAAATTTTGACCCAACTGCCAATCAAAACAGTTTTTCATAAATGGGAACTGGGTAAAATGGATAAAATTATTAGTGAATGTGATTGCGGTATTATCCCTTTAAACCGTAAAAATCTTTTTGGATGGCACAAACCGGCCAATAAATTAATTTCATTTTGGTTTTCCGGAATCCCTACGCTAGTCTCCAATACTCCTGCCTACAGTGAACTAATGATTAATGCTAATTCTCAATTTTACTGTTCAACTATTGATGAATGGGTTTCCAAATTAAAATGGATTATGCAATTGACTGAAGAAGAAAGAAAAGAAATTGCAATGAAAAATTTGACCTATGCCAA
>JBQCFO010000445.1:0-6004 GCA_051959055.1 Ginsengibacter sp.
ACCTCTCTCCCGGCCGCCAGCATAACCGGCGCCGACTAAAAGACTGTTGGCATTTACACTCGCTTTTTGGGTGGGAAAGCTACTGGTGATATATTTTTGATGAATCATGTTGTATTCGTATTGCGCACCGGCAAATAAAAAATTTACCGGAAATATGCGCATAAAAGCGCCGGGGCCATATGTAGTCTGACGGATTTTATCAGTAGTATAATAATCCCTCTGGGAAATATAATTCAGGTTAAAAGTGACACCTGCATCGAGCCAGCTGGTAAGGCTGTAACCCAATTGCGGAGTAATACCAAGCATGGTTGTTCCGTTGGAAAACCCAATATTGGCGCTACCTCCGGTAAATAATTTATCTTTTTGAAAACCTGCCTTTTTTACTTCCTGGTTTTCATCCTGCGTTTGAGCGGTGGCCTGAAAATAAATGGGTATTAATAAAATAATGAGTGCCTTTTTCATAATATTCATGCTGGGTTTCGGTTAAAAATATTGATTTAAGAAACGAATTTAATTAAATGCTTATCTAATAATTCGTTAATTAAAAACCGGATAATTAAGACCAGGAAGGTTTTTAAAGACTACCTTTTGTGTGAAGTCTTCAATGAAACCTTCCTGGCCGGGCGCCAATTAAAAGCTTAGACGCTAATCAAATATTTTTCCAGCGTTCAGAATGTTATTGGGATCAAAAACTTTTTTGATTCCCCGCATCAGATCCAGTTGTTTTTCCGTAAAAACAATATCCATAAAGCTTTTTTGAACCAGCCCGATTCCATGTTCGCCGCTCACTGTGCCACCCAAATCTTTTACGAGCATAAACAAAGCACGCAAAGATTTGATAATTTCAGGATCGTCCTGGCTGTTGCTGGTTCCTTCTTTTTTTATGCGGATATGCAAATTGCCATCGCCTGCATGGCCATAACAAACCGATTTAAAGCCATATTCAACTCCCAGTTTTTTTACGCCCTGTATCAATCCAGGAAGCTGATAGCGCGGTACGACTGTATCTTCTTCAATCGTATATCCATCGATCTTTACCGCTTCTGCTACGCGACGGCGCAATTTCCACAGTTCATTTTTTTGCGCGTTATCATCGGCAAAATAAATTTCACCACAATCATATTGCATCAGCACTTCAGAGATTGCTTCCATTTCGAGCATTAAAGTATCCAAATGATTTCCATCTACTTCTACAATCAGATGAGCCACGGTTTCATCTGTTACCGGAACAGGGGAGCTTCCTACAAAATCACTCACAATTTTCAACGCATCTATTTCCATTAATTCTAAAGCGCTTGGCGTATAACCGGCGCGAAAAATAGCGCTCACGGCTTCACTGGCTTTCGATACATCTTTAAATGGAACCAGCATCAAAAGATCAAACTTTGGATTTGGAATTAAGCGCAAAACAATTTTCGTCACAATTGCCAAAGTTCCTTCGCTGCCAACAATGAGCTGGGTTAAATTATAACCGGTAGCATTTTTTATAACATTGGCGCCCGTCCACATAATTTCACCTGTCGGCAACACTACTTCCAGGTTTAAAACATAATCTTTTACCACACCATATTTTACAGCTTTTGGGCCGCCACTGTTTTCCGATATATTTCCACCAATAAAACAGGAGCCACGGCTTGCCGGATCCGGCGGATAAAAAAGACCTCTTTCTTTTACAGAATCCTGCAATACTTCTGTAATAACACCCGGTTCTGTAATTACCTGAAGATTTTTTTCATCAATTTCTAAAATAGAATTCATCCGTTCGGTAGAAATTAAAACGCCGCCCAAATCCGGAAGTGCACCGCCGCTAAGCCCTGTGCCAGCGCCTCGGGGAGTAACGGGAATTTTATCCTTATTGCAGATTTTTAAAACCTCACTAATCTCTTCGGCTGTTCTCACTTTGAGTACTACGCCTGGCAAAAAATGCAGATTTTCAGTTTGATCATGTGCATAGTTACTTAGTTCTTCTTCGTTCGTAATTACATATTTTTCACCACAAATTTTTTTAAATTGCTCAATATGCGATTGCGTTAAATTTTTCTTGACGGCCTTGTTATCCATTCAAATGATTTTTTTTAAAAAGCGTATTTATTTTTGATGCCTCGCAAAAATATTTGTTTGTGGTTGAATTTAACGAATAAAAATTATTCGGCTCAATGGCAAAGGTTTAGAAGCATGGTTTTCTTTTCCCTGTCTGCCTCCCGCAGCTTCGGGAGTGCCTTTGTCGTTATTCTTTTTTTCCGCAAACAATCCCGGGAAATCGAAATGTAGAAATTTAATGCCGAATAGATACATTTCTTATTTTTTGCAGGTGAAAAAAAGCAATCTTAATTTATTCCCGATATATTTTTTGCTCATCAAAAATATTTATCTGTATTTTGAACCGATGAAAAAAGTTATTCTCCCTTCAATTGTTTTTGCTACAGTTTTATTTTCTTCCTGTTCAATTTCTAAAAAATTAGACCGTCCCGCAACGAAATATCTGTTGCGCGATGAGGCTTTTGTAAACGCGCATACCGGCATTAGCATTTATGAACCTGCCACCGGAAAATATTGGTACAATTACCAGGCTGAAAAATATTTTACGCCCGCAAGTAACACAAAATTGGCAACCTGTTATGCAGCAATGAAATATTTGGGCGATAGTTTGATCGGAATAAAATACGTGCAGATTAATGACAGTGCTGTTGTGATAAAAGGCATGGCCGATCCATCTTTTATGCATAGCGATTATCTCAAAAACCCGGTTTTTGATTTTTTGAAAAAATATAAACACATTCAAATTATCAATCCTGATTTTAATCAATATTTAGGTTCGGGTTGGGGCTGGGGCGATTATCTTGAAGATTATATGGCGCAAAGAAGCGCGTTTCCTTTTCATGGAAATACGGTAATGGTCAACTGGGTAAATGAACATACATTGTCTTTTTTGCCTTCCTATTTCCGGCAGCATTCTGTAATAAACGGCGATCTCTCAAATGGGTATAATGCGTACAGGCCGTGGGATACCAATGATTTTACTTTTAAAAATGGAAAAACCAAACGTTCCGAAATTCCGTTCAGACCGGATGAGCAAACTTTGCAAAACCTACTGCGCGATACTTTGAAAAGCGATGTAAAAACGATCAACGATTATTCGGGAAATTTGAATGGCCTGATCCATTCTCAACCGACCGATTCCTTGCTAAAACCAATGATGCATCGCAGTGATAATTTTTTTGCAGAACAAAGTTTATTAATGGTGAGTGAAAGATTGTTAGGTGAAATAAGCGACAGAAAAATCATAGATACTTTATTAAAAACTGATTATAAATTAATGCCTCAAAAACCATCATGGGTGGATGGTTCAGGGCTTAGCCGCTACGATCTTTTTTCGCCAAAAGACTTTGTTTTTATTCTCAATAAAATGAAAGATGATTTTGGAATGGACCGGGTAAAAGACATTTTGCCCACCGGCGGAACAGGAACTATTTCCAGTTATTATAAGCAAGACAGTGGTTATATTTTTGTAAAAACGGGAACACTTAACGGAGTTGTGGCTCTCAGCGGTTTTTTATATACAAAGAAAAATAAGCTGTTGATATTTTCAGTTTTGGTAAATAATCATCGTAGTTCTGCAACCACTATCCGTAGAGGAATTGAAAAATTTATACAGGAAGTGAGGGATAAATATTAAGCGATTTTTCATAAAAAAAGGAAGAAAATGGAGCGTATCCTCCAAACCAGGAAAGTTTTTTGATATCCCAAACCAAGAAGGTTTTTTTGAACAGCTTTGGCTAAAAAAACTTTGTAAAAATCTTCTTGGGTATATAAAATATTGGTAAAACCTTCTTGGTTTTATAAAATCTCGGGATTTAGAAATAGCACAAAGTCGGAAGGACTGATATTATTATAATAAATCTCAAATGGAACCGCCCAAACCCCGGAGGGGTGACAGGATTTCTTCTCTTCCCTCTACCTCATGTTGTTCATTTATAAAAAGTGAAAATTTTTAAAACCAATGAATGTCCTTTCATTTTGCCCAAAATAAAAAAATCAAAGTCTTACCTTTGCATTTCTTAGAAAAAAGGGCGCTGGATGAATCTTGATGTGTTGATGAATAGTTATTCGAACGATTCCCGCATTTTTAAAATTGCGGATGGCATCCTATTATCAAATCCACAACACATCCATCTTTCGGGCTTGCATGGTAGCGCTTCGCAATTTATTTTTTCAGCAGTTTTTAATCTTCCTGTTACCTCACAACTGAATCACCTGGCAATTTTGAGAGATGCAGAAGAAGCCGCGTATTTTCACAATACCATCGAAAATATTACCGGCGCACTGGATCTTTTTTATTTTCCTTCTTCCTTTAAAAATAAAAAGAATTTTCACCAGCTTAACAGCAGCCATGTGATGCTGCGCACAGAAGCACTAACCAAAATTTCTTCCGGGGGAAATAAGAAAGTCATCGTTACATATCCCGAAGCCATTTTTGAAAAAGTGGTTTTGTCAAAAACACTTTCTAAGAATATCATTCATTTCAAACAAGGGGATACGATAAAAGTTGATGATCTGCTTGAACGCTTTGTCGATAATGGTTTTGTGAGAACAGATTTTGTTTATGAACCAGGCCAGTTCGCTGTGCGTGGCGGCATTCTCGACGTTTACTCTTATGGAAATGAAAAGCCATACCGTATCGAATTATTTGGGAATGAAATTGACAGTCTTCGTTTGTTTGATCCACTTACTCAATTGAGCGAACGCAAACTTTCTGAAGTAAGAATCATACCGAATGTAGAAACCCAATTCACCAGCGGCGAGAAAGTTTCTTTATTAAATTTTTTACCCGATAATACCATTGTGTGGAGCGAAGATTGGGAGTTTATCAAACAAAAAATAGAACAGGAAGAAGAAGATCTGAGAGAAGCGTTGAACAATCTACAGAACCCAGAAGGCAAAAAGCAGAAGTCGGAAAGCAGCAGGCAGGAAGAGGAAGATCAATTAAATGAAAAGACAGACGTTTCAGAAAATGATTTTGTATGTGCGGCAGTTTTGGAAAAACAAATTGAGCAGCGTCATATCATTGAATTTGGAAACAAAACCTATTTTTCAAAACAAAACGAAATTGAGTTTTCCATTCAGCAACAGCCGGCATTTAACCGGCAATTCAAACTGCTCATAGAAAATCTGAAATCTTTTGAAACAAAAAAATATAATATTTATTTGTTTGCTGAAAACCCAAAGCAGTTGGAACGCCTGCATTCCATTTTTGCGGATCAGGATGCGCAAATAAATTTTGTTCCCATTCCCGTTTCCATCCACGAAGGTTTTATTGATCATGATTTAAAAATCGTTTGTTATACCGATCATGAAATTTTCCAGCGTTATCACAAATACAGGGTTAAACAGTCCTTCAGCAAAAACAAAGCGCTTACTTTAAAGATGCTGCGTGAATTGCAGCCCGGCGATTACGTAACACACATTGACCACGGAGTGGGCGTGTACAGTGGCTTACAGAAGATTGAAACCAATGGCGTGATGCAGGAAGCTGTCAGAATTATTTATAAAGACAAAGACCTTTTGTATGTAAATATATCATCGCTGCATAAAATAAGCAAATACAGCGGCAAGGAAGGGACGATTCCTAAAATGAATAAATTGGGAAGCGATGTTTGGAATAAATTAAAGGATAAGACCAAGAAACAGGTAAAAGATATCGCTACCGATTTAATAAAATTATACGCCCACAGAAAGAGCCATAAAGGCTTTGCCCATGCGCCGGATTATTATATGCAAACTGAACTGGAATCTTCTTTTTTATTTGAAGATACACCGGATCAAAGCAAAGCCGTAACCGATGTAAAAACGGATATGGAAAAGGAATCACCGATGGACCGGCTGATTTGCGGCGATGTTGGTTTTGGCAAAACAGAAGTTGCAGTCCGCGCTGCTTTTAAAACAAATCTCAACGGCAAACAGGCTGCTGTACTGGTTCCTACAACAATTCTCGCTTATCAGCATT
>JBQCFO010000446.1:0-11708 GCA_051959055.1 Ginsengibacter sp.
ATTTCCTCTTTAATTTAAGCAACAAATCCTTCTGGCTCATTTTCTCCAAATTTCTTTTTCAGTAAATTGAAAAGCCCTTAATCTGATATGCTTATTTTAAATGCCGTTATTATTATTCACAAATACAAATTATTATCTGGATGAAAAACAATAAGGGGCAATGAAATTAATGGCTATATAATTCCTCATTCTTCTCCTGAATCAAATCCAGAATTTTATTTTTTCCCATTTTTTTTAAAGAACTGGAAACAAAATGTTGTGGCAAAAATTGTTGCGTTTTACGAAGTGTTTCCAAAAATGATTTTACATTTTTACTTACTACCGCTTGTTTTTCTTTGTCTGCTTTTGTAAAAATCAATGTAAAAGGAATTTGCCAAAAATCAAGATTTTTAATAAAATCCAAATCTAATTTTTGAGGAGAATGCCTTGCATCTATCAACACAAAAACATTAATTAGATTTTCTCTTTTTCTCAAATAATTTTCAATCATCTGCTCCCATCTCCTGCGGCTACTCAAAGAAATTTTTGCAAAGCCGTAACCCGGCAAATCTACCAAGTACCATTTGGTTTCATTCAAATCTCCGGCTTTCGGCACACTCGTTATTTCAAAGTGATTGATCATTTGGGTTTTGCCAGGCTGATTCGATGTTTTAGCCAGTTTATCATTATTGGCGAGCATGTTGATGAGGGATGATTTTCCCACATTGCTGCGCCCAATAAATGCATATTCCGGCTTATCGGGCGCCGGACATTTTTCGTAAGAAGGACTGCTGATAAGATATTGCGCTTTTTTAATGTGCATGCCGCAATTTAAGTTAATGTGCTGATTTGCTAATGCGCTGATTTGCTAATGTGCTTATCTGCTGGTAATGTGGTAATATGTGAAATGATAATTAGGAAAACGAACGTTTTCCGGAAGCTTCTCCACTTTATATTGCTAAAGTTGTCCTAAAAAGTAAAAACAATGAAGCAGCAACTACTAACTAAAAACAAAAAACTATCTTTGAGCAAATGAATATTTACCCGCACGATACAGTGGTGCCATTTAAAAATTCTACAGAAAGCAAGAAGAAGCAGGTAGAAAATATGTTTGATAAAATTGCTTTCCGTTATGATTTTTTAAATCGCTTTTTAAGTGCAGGAATTGATGTTGGCTGGCGCAAAAAAGCCATCCGGGAATTGGTTTCATTGCATCCAAAAAATATTCTGGATGTGGCCACCGGAACCGGTGATTTTGCCATTACCAGCTATCAAATAATAAAACCTGAAAAAGTTACCGGCATTGATATCAGCGACGGAATGCTGGAAATCGGAAGAAAAAAAATTGCAAAAGCGGGTTTAGAGAATTCAATTGAATTATTACACTGCGACAGTGAAGCAATATTGTTTGCCGATAATTCGTTTGATGCTGTTACGGTTGCATTTGGTGTGCGCAATTTTGAAAATCTTGAACAAGGTTTATCAGAAATAAAAAGGGTTTTAAAACCCGGAGGCAAATTGGTCGTTTTAGAATGTACCAAACCATCATTGCCGGTTATAAAACAATTGTATCATTTTTACATGAAATTTATAACTCCTAAAATTGGAAAGATTATTGCAAAAAATAATGCAGCATATCAATATTTAAACGATTCAGTTCTTCAGTTTCCGGAGAAAGAATCATTCATTCACATATTAAATCAATCAGGATATAGAAGCAGTTTTTACAAAACATTGACTTTAGGAATATGCACCATTTATTGCGCCGAAAAATAGCTTTGATCCTGATAGCCTTCTTTTTTTGTTCCACTAAACTGATGGCACAGATGCATGAGTTGTACCAGGAAAACCATGATGATAAACCGTATCATTTTGGAATAAATATTGGCTACAACAAATCGCATTTTAATTTCACACATGACCCCAGGTTTCTGCAATACGATTCCATAATGGATGTAGAAAGCGTGAACAATCCGGGAATTAATTTAGCCTGGCTTGTAAATGTGCGGGTGAGCAAGCATTTCGACGTTCGTTTACATCCTCTTGATCTTACTTTTTCAGAAAAAGCAATGGTCTATGCTCAAAAATATGAGCAGGATTCAACCGTTACTAAAAAAGTTCAATCCATTACTTTGAGTTTCCCGGTTCACATAGCTTTTAGCAGCGATCGGATCAACAATTTTAAAGTTTATACCATTGCGGGAGGGAAATTCGATTATGATCTTGCCAGCAACAAAGGCGCGCAACAGGCAGAAGATCTTATTAAACTAAACCGTTCAGACTTAAGCGTCGAACTGGGATTGGGCTTTCATATTTACTTTCCGTATTTTGTTTTATCTCCCGAAATAAAACTCAGCAGCGGCATCACAAACCTTCATGCACGTGATCCGAATCTTAAATATTCAAATGTGATTGACAAGATCAATTCACGAATGATCACCTTCTCATTAACCGTTGAATAGAATTTGTTCTAAACACGAATTTGAATTATTTCTTTATTTACCGGACAAGAATCACTTTGTGAGCGGATAAGTGAAGGCTTATCCAATAAACACATAGGAAATTAATTGACACAAAATGCCAAGAATGATTCCGGAATAAATTTCAAGGGGTGAATGATCACTCACCATCATTCGTGAACTGCATACCAAACCGGTGATAATAAAAACGAGCATTACGGTCAAAAAAACAGGGTAGGAAAATCCTGAAAAAACAATTATCAGCATCAAACCGCATATAGAACCGACCCCTAAAGCATGCATGCTTATTTTAAAATAAATATTGGCAAGTAAACCTGCAGAAGAAGCCAGAAAAACGCCAAAGATGAAGCCGGTAAGAATTAACGGAACTTCCGGTTGGTTATGAAAAACCATAAACATCCAGAAATAAAAAACGTTTGTAGCGATATATGGAATAATTCTTTCCCGCTGTGTTTTTAAAAAAATACTTTTTATAAAGCCAAGCGCTTTTAATAATATTATTGTAAGAGCCGGAAAAAAAATAGTATTAAATGCAACGCGGATTACAATGAATGTTTTTTCCTCCGGTGAAATCCCTGTAAAATATCCCGGTTGAATAAAGGCGAGAAACCAGGTGGCGATCACCGGAATAAAAAGCGGGTGAAAAATAAAAGAAAAGAAATGCGCCAGTGCCTTTAAAATCAGAGGAAAACGAAGATCGTTTTCAAAAGACCCAGCTGATTGAATGCCGCTTCTTCCCATAAAAAAATCTTGTTTCATAATTATAGTTCTTTTCTTAACCGCGCAACTGGAATGTTCAATTGCTCGCGATATTTTGCGACGGTTCTACGGGCAATATTATATCCTTTTTCCTGCAATAATTCAGTCAGTTTCTCATCGCTCAAAGGTTTTTGTTTGCTTTCTTCTTCAATTAAATCACTCAGAATTTTTTTTACTTCACGGGTGCTGACTTCTTCGCCACTATCTGTAACCAAACTTTCACTAAAGAAAAATTTCAACCGGTACGTTCCGAATTCAGTCTGTACAAATTTACTATTTGCCACACGGCTTACAGTCGAAATATCAAGCATGGTTCTTTCTGCAATATCTTTCAGGATCATCGGCCGCAAGTCAATATCTTCTCCGGTCAGGAAAAATTGTTTTTGATAATCAACAATCGTTTGCATGGTACTCAATAAAGTATGTTGCCTTTGTTTAATGGCATCAATAAACCATTTGGCAGAATCTATTTTTTGCTTGATAAAAAGCACTGCTTCCTTTTGTCTTTTATCTTTCTTTGTACCGCGGTCATAATCTTTCAGCATATCCCTGTAGCCCTCACTGATACGCAAATCCGGAGCATTTTTGGAATTAAGCGTTACTTCCAGTTTTCCATTATTATTCAATACAAAAAAATCAGGAATTACATAACTCTGCAGTTTATTCGTTTCTCCTACTTCTCCTCCTGGCTTAGGATTTAATTTAATAATCTGGTTAATTACATCTTTGATTTCATCTTCATCCAGGTTCAGGCTTTTCTGGATTTTTTCATAATGTTTCTTTGTAAACTCATCAAAATACTTTTCAATAATTTCAATCGCAATTCCAACCGGCAATCCTTCTTTTTCTTTTCTTTTTAATTGCAGTAAAAGGCATTCCTGGAGATCTCTGGCACCTACTCCTGCCGGATCAAACTGATGAATCAACCCAATTAATTTTTCAATTTCTTTTTCTGTTGTGTTAATATTCTGGCGAAATGCAAGATCGTCACAAATTGAAGTAACATCGCGGCGCAGATATCCATCGTCATCTATACTTCCGATAATTTGCTCGGCAATTCTTCTTTGCTCCTCATCTAAATGGAGCATCAGCAGTTGCGATTTTAAAGTATCATAAAATGACGTTTCCACTTTGTGGGGCATCACTTTCGTCTCCTCCGGATCGCCATAATTATCATCGCGGTATTTATAATCTCCGGGCTCGTCATCCCCTTCATTCACATATTCGCTGATATCAATATTATCATACTCATTTTCACTTCCGTCAGTTTCAAAATCATCAACGGTCTCAAAATCATCTGTCGTTTCTTCAGCCGTTTCATTAAATCCGTCTTCACCGGCTTCCAGCGCCGGATTCTCTTCCAGTTCTTCTTTGATTCTTTCTTCAAGATGCGCCGTTGGAACCTGCAACAATTTCATCAGTTGAATTTGCTGCGGCGACAATTTCTGTAATAGCTTTTGTTGTAAACGCTGGCTTAAGGACATGTATCTTTTATCTTTTTATAGGTGTAAATTTACAAGGCAAATGTAACGATATGTTTTTTTGGAACAAATTTTGTGGATTATTGGCTATTTTTTTTGTTTTCACCGTCTGTGCCCATGCCCAAAATCCGGTTTCAATTGTTTCTATAAATAATCATTTTATTGCAAAAAGTAAAACAAGTACATCCGATTCTATCTGTTTTGTTCCTCTTCATGGGTTAAACAAGCCCATTAATTTTTCAACAATTCCTCCGAATTTCTCTACCTGCCCCTATGGATTTTTTTGCAAAGAAGAATTAAAAATTGAAAAAGCAACGAAACTTCCTATCCATGTAAGACTGGGGTCATTGGCCCAATGTAATTATTATGAAGGGAAGCACTGGTAAAGAAAGAATTTAAGTTTTCGTTCGATTAAAAAAGAAGCACCTTTTCATATCTTCGCTGCCATGCCGGAAGTGGAAAAATATGAAGCAGTCATTGGCCTTGAAGTTCACACGCAATTACTTACAGTTAGTAAATTGTTTTGTGGCGATAGTACCCAATTTGGAAATCCGCCAAACACCAATGTGAGCGCCATTTCTCTGGCTCATCCGGGAACTTTGCCGGTAATGAATGAAAAAGCTGTAGAACTTGCGATCAAACTGGGCCTCGCTTTCAATTGTGATATTGTGCGCAATAATTATTTTGCCAGAAAAAATTATTTTTATCCGGATCTTCCAAAAGGCTACCAGGTAACGCAACACACCACACCCATCTGTAAAAATGGCAAAATTCCCATTCGTGTAAATGGAAAAGAAAGAAGTATCCTATTAAACAGAATTCACCTGGAAGAAGATGCAGGAAAAAGCATTCACGATGCAGATGAAAATTTTACCTGTATAGATTTGAACCGGGCCGGTGTCTCTTTGCTTGAAATCGTGTCTGAGCCTGATATGCATTCTTCTGAAGAAGCATTCGCTTATGTAACTGAGATTCGCAAAATGGTTCGTCATTTGCAAATTTGTGATGGAAATATGGAAGAAGGAAGCATGCGTTGCGATGCGAATATTTCAGTAAGATTAAAAGGAGAAAAAAAACTCGGAACGAAGGTAGAAGTCAAAAATTTAAACTCAATCCGGAATGTAAAAAAAGCCATTGATTTTGAAATAAGCCGGTTAATCAATTTGCTCGAAAACAGAGAAGAAATTGTGCAGCAAACACGCAGCTTTGATGCATCAAACGGAACCACATTTTCATTAAGATCCAAAGAAGAAGCAAACGATTATCGTTATTTTCCTGAGCCGGACCTCGCGCCTTTTTTTGTAACAGAAGAACAAATTAATTTTATAAAATCTTCTTTGCCTGAGCTTCCCGTTGCTCTGGAAAAAAGATTGACGAATCAGTATTCCATTTCATCAGAAGCAGCAAAAATAATTGCAGACGACAGGGAGATTGCTTCCTTTTTTGAAAATATCATTCAACATACAAATCATTATAAAGCGTCAGCAAACTGGATTATCGGCCCGATAAAATCTTATCTGAACGAAAATAATAGTGAAATGGAGAGTTTTCCTATTCATACAAAAACCCTTGCCGAACTGATAAATATTGTGGAAGAAGGAAAGGTAAGTTTTGGCATAGCAGCTTCAAGAATATTTCCTGTATTAATTCAATCTCCGGAAAAAAATCCATTGCAAATTGCAAAAGAACTAAATCTTTTGCAGGAAAAAAATGATGATACCCTGCATTCCTGGATAGATGAGGTGCTGGCCGCAATGCCGGAAAAAGTTTCGGAATATAAAAAAGGCAAAAAAAATTTAACCGGGTTATTTGCCGGAGAAGTAAAAAAGAAAAGCAAGGGCAAGGCAGATATGCAGGCGGTAATGAAAATACTATCAGAAAAACTCAACCAATAATTTAATAATTCAATAATTTAATAATTATGAAAAAAATATTCCCCTTTATCCTTATACTTTTCATCATTTCCTGCACTTCAAAACATAACAACGGTTTATTTACAGTGAAAGGTGATTTAAAAAATGCACCGGATCAAAAAGTGTATTTAGAGCAGTTGTTTTTTAATCAAAATCCTCCGCAGATTCTGGATACCGCCGAAATGAAAAATGGCAAATTTGAAGTAAAGGCTCATGCTGCCGAAGAAGGATTATATAGATTAAAATTTGAAAAAAACGCAGGGTATATTTTTATTAATGATAGAGACAACATTGATTTTTCTGCGAATGCAAATGATTCTGTTTTGAACACAGCAAAATTTCATACGCCTGCAAATGCATCACTTACTGGTTTCATTATGAAATTAGATTCGATTCATACAAACCTCATTAATGAAGATCAAACCCGGAAAAATTATCAGCAGCAAAATAATGATTCGATGGCGCTTATTGCAGACAACGCTTTTAATATCAGCAATGAATGGTACAATAATTTTTTAGTTCGTTATATTGACACAGCTGCAAACCCGATTACAGCATTATTTGCACTAAGCTACACACAGGATGTACAAATGGATACTGTAAAAAATCTGATCGCTAACCTAACTAAAAAATTTCCAAAAAATTCTTCAGTGGCCGAAATGCAGAAGCAGTTTGATCAGTATGTGGCTGGCCAGGGAAATCAATCTTCGGGCGACATTGCAGTTGGACAAATGGCACCGGATATTACCTTACCGGATGTAGATGGAAAATCCTTTTCATTAAGTTCGCTTCGTGGAAAATATGTTTTAGTAGATTTTTGGGCAAGCTGGTGTGGCCCCTGCAGACAGGAAAATCCGAATGTTGTAGCCAATTACAACCAGTTTAAAGATAAAAATTTCACAGTTCTTGGCGTATCACTGGACCAGGATAAAAAAGCATGGCTCAAAGCGATAAAAGACGATGGTCTGAATTGGAAACAAATAAGCGATTTAAAATTCTGGAATAGCGCAGCTGCTACCTTATATCATGTAGAAGCGATTCCTTACAATGTCCTGATTGATCCCCAGGGAAAAATTATCGCTACAGAATTAAGAGGCAATGATCTTCATAATAAACTCGCCGAAGTATTGAAATAAAATCAGTAAAAGGACAAATAAGAGGAATTCCTGTTTTGCATTTAGCCTCAAGCTTTTAGCTTTATGCTAAATGAGCCGCATTGCTTTGCAGAAGAAAGTCAGCCACCACGGAAGTATCAGCCAGAAATATTCACGAAACCAGATTAAAAACACAATTTGTACAATCGCAGAAATTACAAAAGCAATCCAATATTTACCAACAGGCTGAGTATTATCCATCTGAAAAAATTTTAGGCAAATATAATTGTAAAATGAATTGAATACTCATTCTTTGGGAAAAAAGAGATGAATTGTAAATGGTGAATGATGAATCGTGAATGGTGAAGTTGTCAAAGTTTTTTTAAACTTTTCTAAGCAGAATCTGGAATGGGAGATACTCTTCTAAACTCTTCTAAACCATCATCTCAATATCCATACTTTTCCTTCCATCTTAGTTTCAAAAATTTTCTCAATTCCTCTTCTCTTGCATTTTTTCCGGGATTATATAAAAGTGTATTTTTTATTTCATCGGGGAGGAATTCCATGTTGGCAAAGTTGTTTTCAAAACTATGTGCATACTGATAATTTTTCCCATAATCTAAATTCTTCATCAATTTTGTAGGAGCATTTCTAATTGGCAAAGGAACCGGCAAATCACCATATTGTTTTACCAGCGATTGTGCTTTTCCAATCGCTTCCAGGCTTGCATTGCTTTTGGGCGAAGAGGCGAGGTATGTAGCGCATTGCGATAAAATAATTCTTGCTTCAGGATAGCCAATCATATTTACAGCCTGGAAAGTATTGGTTGCTAAAACCAACGCTGTTGGATTGGCATTGCCGATGTCTTCACTCGCGAGGATTACCATTCTCCTCGCAATAAATTTTACATCTTCGCCGCCTTCAATCATACGTGCCATCCAATACACAGCGGCATTGGGATCGCTGCCACGGATGGATTTGATAAAAGCGGAAATGATATCATAATGCTGCTCGCCTTTTTTATCATAAAGCGCTACTTTTTGTTGCGCCGCATTGATTACTTCATCATCTGTAACAATAATTTTTTCTTTTGCATTTTTAATTAATGAAAGTTGGTTAACAGTCAACTCAAGAAGATTTAATAACCGTCTTGCATCGCCGCCTGATAAATTAATCAGGGCTTCCGTTTCTTTGATTTCAATAAATTTTTTCAAAAGAAATTCATCTTCTTTTATCGCATGATTAATCAATTTAATCAAACCTGCTTTATCCAAAGGTTTTAAAATATAAACCTGGCATCGACTCAGCAAAGCGCTGTTCACTTCAAAGGAAGGATTCTCTGTTGTGGCTCCAATTAATGTAATAATTCCCTTTTCTACTGCTCCAAGCAAAGCATCCTGCTGGCCTTTGTTAAATCTGTGAATTTCATCAATAAATAAAATCGCATTCTGCTCATGTTTTGCTTTTTCAATTACTTCCCGTACTTCTTTTACACCGGATGAAATAGCGCTCAAAGTATAAAAAGGAACTTGTAAAGTGTGTGCAATAATGTTGGCAATAGTTGTTTTTCCTACTCCGGGTGGTCCCCACAAAATCATGGAAGGAATTGTTTTATTTTCAATGGCATTTCGCAAAATACTTCCTTTGCCCGTGAGGTGTTCCTGTCCAATCAGTTCATTTAAAGTTGTTGGCCGAAGTCTTTCTGCTAAAGGAGTTGTTGTCAATTATTGAATTATTTAATTATTAAATTATTGAATTGTTCTTCCTTGAACATTGACTATTGAATATTGATTATTGATCGAAAATAGAAAATCGAATTATTCTTTTGTTTGCTAAATTCATCATTCTCAATTCTCAATTCTCAATTCTTAATTCTTAATTCTTATTCCCTGCAAATAAGGCAGCAAATCTCTAATAGTAACAGGCTCCTGTTTATCATCAATTTCTATCACTACACAATATCCTTTTGCTCCGACAGCTTTTAGTAATGCATTTACCAATTTTTGCTGATCGCTTTCGAGGCGTTTCCCATTCCAGATTTCTTTTGTGCAAAGACATCCCTGGGTTGGAGTTAATGGATAGTAAGGTTTACCAGAATAATAATCAGGATCAATTGTAGTGCCATGTGCAATAATCTCACTCCTGCCTGCAAGGCCAGCATAATAAGATTCATACAAAGGCAAATAATTTTTTAATTTTTGAGGAATAAGTTTCTGATACCAGTCCATTGTCCAGGTGGAATCCAGAATCGTTGAGTCATCCACAAACTTTGGAATGCTTAATTCCACCGGCATCCCCATTTGTACATTTGCTGTGGGGCCAATGAAATTGCTCATCGAAACTCCAAAACCATACATTTTAAAAATTCCTTGTGGCGTATTTCCATTGCGTAAATAACCAGGCAAATTTGTAATGCTGCGTGCAAGCTGGGGAATATGAAAAATATATCCGGAGGAGTCTCTAATAAAATCGCCAGCTCCATTTCTGATTAAAACCGTGCCTGGGTAATCGCGGTTTTTCCTTTGAAAACTATACATAACGATCTGCCCCGGCAGAAAATTTTTATTTAAAATATCTTTTAAAACCTGATGCGCCGGCTGTTTATTTATTTCTGTTTTAAGTCGGGTATTCAGCATAAAAAGAACCGGATTTTTATAAGCCGTATCAGTAAATTTTTCAAGAAGTTTTTTTTCAATAACTTTTTTTTCAACATCAGTTTGATGATGTTGGAGTAAATATTCAGCGCAAATTGCAAATATTTTTGGATCAGCCGTTTGTTCCATCAGCACATTTGTTTGCATCCTGAACTTGCCCGGATAATTTGTATAAGCCAGCTCCATTAAAGCCCTTTGAAATGAAATGCTTCTTATTTCAATACTGTCAAAAGCCGCACGTACTTTACTTTCCACAAATGGCGAATGGTAATTCATTACTTCCATCGCACTAAAAGCATCTTCCCAGTTTTCTTCTGTAGAATCGGAAAGAGGTAATAGTAAATTTTTCGTGATAGAATTTTTTATCAGCCGTTCATTCATTTTTGCACGTGCCGCTTCAGTCGTATAAGATGTATAAAGTGGCACATCATATTGAGCAAATAATTTTGAGATCGTTATAAACACGATAAAAAAAACAATAGAAAATTTATGAAACACAATCAGATTTTTAAGGCCGAAAAGTTAAGAAAAGAAAATGTAAGGCAAAGTGAAAAGTATCTCAGGTTAAATAAATACACATTCATTTTGCCACAAAAATTTAAATTATAGCGAATGAACTCTATAACTTTTCTAACAATAAATTTCCTTAATCAATTGTAACTTGCAGTCCCCGAATTATGCCTTTTAAATTAAATTCTTCATATAAACCGGCAGGTGATCAGCCGCAGGCAATAGCACAACTTACCAGGGGAGTTCTGGAAGGCGAAAAATATCAGACTTTACTGGGTGTTACAGGAAGTGGCAAGACTTTTACCATGGCCAATGTGATTGAGAATGTTCAAAGACCCACATTAGTCCTTACTCACAACAAAACGCTTGTAGCCCAATTATACGGCGAGTTCAGGCAATTTTTTCCAGATAATTCCGTAGGTTATTTTGTTTCTTATTATGATTATTATCAGCCCGAAGCGTACATGCCTGTTAGCGATACGTACATTGAGAAAGATCTAAGTATTAATGAAGAACTGGATAAATTACGACTTGCTGCTACATCCCAATTGCTTACCGGAAGAAGAGATATTATTGTAGTGGCGAGCGTGAGTTGCATTTATGGAATCGGAAATCCCAAAGACTTTGCAGAAGGGGTTGTGCGAATTGAAGAAGGACAGGTTATCAGCCGTCAGGGATTTTTACATTCACTGGTAAATAGTTTGTACTCCAGAACACAGGGAGATTTTGCAAGAGGAACTTTTCGGGTAAAAGGCGATACGGTCGATATCAATCTTCCATATATGGATAATGGCTACCGGATTACTTTTTTTGGTGATGAAATTGAAAGTATTGAAAC
>JBQCFO010000447.1:0-2332 GCA_051959055.1 Ginsengibacter sp.
AAATAGGAAAAGCAGGAAATTTTAATGCAAAAAACAAAATGAAAATCATCATTATTTATCCGTTTGCTGCATCATTCTAAACAATGTGAACCATAAATGGGAAGTGAGAAATAGAAAATATTTTGAAAAACAATTACACTCATGAAAAAGTTATTACTGATTTCATTAACGATGTTCTTCTCTGAAATGATGATTGGACAATCAACAGAAGTAAGCATTCCGGGCTCGCAAACAAAACAATTTACTTCATCAATTGTCAGTGGGCAGGAATATGTTTTACAAATTTTATTGCCGCCCAGCTATAATAAAACCAATCAAAAATATGCTGTGGTTTACCTCATGGATTCACAATGGGATTTCCCATTGTTAACTGCTTTATACGGCCAGCAATATTATGATGGCTTCGCTCCTGAACTGATAATTGTTGGTATCACCTGGGGAGGCAATCATCCAAATCCGGATAGTTTACGGGCAAGAGATTATACGCCCACAAATGAAAAAAGTTTCCCGCAAAGTGGTGGTGCTGATAAATTTCTTTCAGTTATCAAAAATGAAGTCTTCCCTTTGGTTAAAAAAAGTTATCGCGTTGATGATAGTGATCAAACATTAATCGGTTGTTCGCTCGGTGGGTTGTTCACCATGTACACTTTATTTACACATCCCGAAATGTTTAACCGGTATGTCGCTGCCAGCCCCGCCTTCATGTGGGACAGCAATGTTTTGTATAAATATGAAGAGCAATATCACGCGAACAAATTTAATCCTTCTGCAAAATTATTTATGTGCGTTGGTGGCGTTGAAACAAGCGTTCCTGGTTATGAAAAACTTGCTGTATTTTTAAACAATCGTCATTATTCCAACCTTCAAATCGAAAGTAAAGTGTTGGAAAACACAGGCCACTCCGGCACAAAGGGAATTGGTTATGAAAAAGGATTGCAGTTTGTTTTTAAACGACCTTCCGTAAAATTATCTTCAAATATTTTACAGCAATACAGCGGTACCTATCGATTGAATGACGGAACTGTTGTTGAGATAAAGCCTGATGCAGGCTCACTTAGAGCATCTGCAGCGAATAATACATTCAAATTTTTAGCCGCATCAGAAGCTGATTTTTATCTCACTGCGTTTTTTCTAAACATTCATTTTGTAAAAGATGCAAAAGGAAATGTTTCAGGCTTTCAGTTAAACCGCTACGGTTCCAGTGAATTTGCTAAAAAGATAAAATAACATACAAATGCGACACCTTAAAAAACTGATTACATTTTGCTTTTACCTCGGATTCATAAACTGTGTAAATGCGCAAATCAAATTGCCGCAAATTATTCGCGACAGCATGATTTTGCAACGCGATGCAAAAATTAATATTTGGGGATGGGCATCAAAAGGTGAAAAAGTGACCGTGAAATTCAATGGAAAAACTTACAGAACAACAACCGCCGATGATGGAAAATGGAAAGTGCAATTATCGCCGATGAAAGCCGGCGGACCATATACAATGGATATTTCAGGCAAAAACAAAATTACGCTTCATGATATTTTGATGGGCGATGTTTGGCTTTGTGCCGGACAATCTAATATGGTTCACCAGATGAAATTGCACAGTGTTTATTATCCGGATGAAATCCCAAATGCCAATTATCCGGACATAAGACAATTTTGGGTTCCCAACACAACAAACCTGGTAAGCCCGCAAAGTGATTTGCCCGGCGGTTCATGGAAGTGGGCGAATCCTGAAAATGTCGCAGACTTTTCTGCTGTCGCTTATTTTTTCGCAAAAGATTTATATCAAAAATATCATGTGCCGATTGGTATCATCAATGCAAGCTGGGGTGGCGTTCCTATCGAATCGATGATGAGTGAAGAAAGTTTAAAATCATTTCCTGATATTCTTAAAACAGTTGAAAAAAATAAAGACACCGCTTATGTAAACGGCGTTAACCGGAAAGTTTTTGCAAATGCGCAAAAGATGAAACACCCTGAAGATAAGGGTTTGACCGAAAAATGGTATTCTCCTTCTTATCAACCTAAGGAATGGCACAGGATTGCTATTCCTGGATTTTGGGCAGACGAAGGCGCGAAGAACTTAAATGGTGTTGTTTGGTATCGCAGGGAAATTGATGTGCCCGCTTCCATGACAAACGTGCCTGCAAAGGTTTTTTTAGGCCGCATTGTAGATGCCGATGAATTGTACATTAATGGAACTAAAGTTGGCTCTACCGGTTACATGTATCCGCAACGCCGGTATCCCATTCCTGATGGTGTTTTGAAACCTGGAAAAAATTTATTTGTGGTGCGTGTTACGAACAATTTTGGAAAAGGCGGATTTGTTCCT